>NZ_JACJFH010000096.1:0-19147 GCF_014164495.1 Pseudoalteromonas sp. SG41-5
GGCGCTTTAATTTTTGCCATTAAGTATTGCCTACAATCACTTGCTGCAATAGCAGCAAGTTGACGATTGAAACCTCGCGGGTTGTAAGCACGATCGACGCCCAAAATGGCTTGTTTACGCAGTGTTTGTTCATCTTGTGGGTAAGCAGGGCTACCAATGAGCTGGTTGAGTTTAATGTTGTAATTAATAGCACCATCACGACTGGCTTGGGCGCGACGATGTTTTGTAAGCTGTAAAAATAGCTTTAAATTAGACGCCGATAGCTTAGGTTTACTCGAACTTGACATAATTGAGGTTAAGCTCAAGACCTTTTTTTTATATTTAGCTGCGATAATTTGCGCAATCATGCCGCCCATAGATGCACCGACTAAATGCGCTTTTTTGATTTTTAATTCGGCCATTAATTCTAATACATCATTTGCCATATCATCTAAGGTGTATGGGATGCGGGATTTAATAGGTAACCGTTTATTTAGCCATATTTTGAATAGGTTAGGGCTACCAAATTGTTCAAGTTGGCTTGAAAGACCAGTATCGCGGTTATCAAAACGAATGACTCTAAACCCTTTAGCTACTAAGCCTAAATATAATTCATCAGGCCATACTGTTAGCTGCGCTCCAAGGCCCATAATCATAATGATGACAGGCGCTGATTTCTTTCCTTTATCTTGATAGCTAATTGTAATGCCACTTTTAATTTTAATCGTGCGCATATTGCGTTATGTCGATAGCTTATTTAGCGACTTATGCAAAACAGTATAGTTAAAACTCAGTAATCCTTCATGAGTAGAAATATGAATTTTTTATATCAGAATGAGAGCCGTTTTTTAATACGTTTAACCTTCAGCATGTTTTCGCAGTTCTGCTAGCATGCTTTCATTGCCAATCATTTCATCAAGTACAGAGCGGACATTATCATCACTAGTGTGCTGGTAAAGTGATAAAATATGCTGGGCAATTTGTTGGCTATTGCCATCTTCTGAGCTTTGCGATTGATAGTATTGCGATATCAAGCCTTGCCCCGCTAAACGGCGAATATAATCGTTAGACTCATGCTGCAGTAGTGAAGTAAAGCGCTCAGTCAGGCGTTGATCGAGTACGGGTGCTTGAGTTATGACTTCAATGGCTTGGATTTTGAATTTCTCATCATCACTATTAGCGGCCAGCTCTAAAATATTATCGACTACCGCAAAGTCATACTCAGGTATTTTTGATTTATTCAAAATATACATATTCATTTGTAGTTGAGTTAGGGCTGCGAGTCTATCGATGTCTGTGGCATTTGGGTCGAGTATTTGCTCTCGTAATTGTGTGGTTATTTTTTTCGCATAGTCAGAGTCTGACTTTATGCGTAGTTCATAGTCTTGTGGTAAGTCGGCATAAAAACCGTAAAGTGGGTTGCTTTCACGCATTTCATCTATTTCTTGCTGTTCTTTTTCCGTCAGTACAGCAAGCACCAACTCCTTAAAGTCATCGTTATTATATTCTTGATCTATAGAAGTATTTTTTATTTTTAGGCTGGTAACTTGTCGCTGTAAAGATATTATTTTGTTATGCAATTGGGTAACTGAAAGTTCGTTGCTGTCATTATTCAGTGGCATATTAGTAACAATGATCGATGACTGTTCAGTGCTACTTTTGTCGTTAGGTAAACTCACTGATTTGAAAAATGTACCGTAACACGAGACCACAAGTGCGGCTGAGGCAAGGGCTATTGCGACTGATCCTTTACTAATAGGCATGTGGTGGAGGCTCCATATTTGAAAAGGCGTAATTTACCGCTTTTGGGGCTATAAGTCTGTTAAAAGATGTAGAAAGTTAAGTGTGCTTCAGCGTATTATAATTTATTCGCTAAGTATGATTGATAACGAAGATTAATTTTATTTTTAATTAAGCAAGGAGACTCTTCTCTTTGCAAACATCATGTTGTTTGGTCGTTGTATACAGCACGGAAAAGAAAAATATGAATATACTTAAGTGGTTTTTTATTGCGTTGTTTTTGCTCCTATCGGGGTGCGCAACAAAGCAAGAAAAGGTTAAAAAAGACAGTGTCAAAAAAGCAACCCTCAGCATCGCAGAAAATCGCAAACCGCTTGGTAAAGTTGGTGTGATTACGCTGATTGGTGATAACTTACTTTGTACGCATACAGGGGTTACGGTATTCAGCAATGAACGGCAGTTGTATGCGCTCCCTACGGATTTAAATGAGCTGCTAACGCAGCGGATAATTGCGCGCTTTGCTGGTTTTGATACCACATTAGTGCCGTTAAATAAGCAATCTATGTCGATCATTAATACTGATGTAGGCGTCTCGCGATGGAGCAACATTGAGTTTAATAATCAACAAAATGTAGACACGGTTTTGATTTTCAGTGGCGCGTTTAAATATAGATCTAAAGACGGTTATTATAAAGATGAAAATGCGCTTCATACCTATGCTGAGTTTTTTGTATATGATGTGTCTTCAGGTGATTTACTAGCTGAGTCAACGCATTACCAGTACAACTTGTTTGACGCGTTTAGCTGTACACAAAGCACATTTGCGACAACAGGAGCGATGTATGAGTTGATTAAAATGGCAGGGTCCACGTCTCAAGAGAAATTGATAAATGAGATTTTTCAGCCATCAAAGAGTAATTAGGCCCTGAACCTCAGGACCTAATTATTTATCAATTAATGTTTTTTTGCATACTGTTCGGCTTGTTGCCATACGCGCAGCACATTGCCACTGAGGATTTTTTTGATATCTTTGTCACTGTAACCACGATCCATTAATCCTTGCACTAGATTCGGGTAGCTAGATACATCTTTTAAGCCTACTGGCAGTGAATCGCCAACACCATCGTAGTCAGAGCCGATGCCAACATAATCGATACCAATTAGCTCAACAACGTGATCGATATGCTCAAGTACTTGCTCAAGACTCGCAAATGGATACGGGTTTTTAGCACGATACGCGGCATCAAAATCTTGACTTAATTTAGTGCCTTCTTTTTTTGCCGACTCTTTTTTACTCTTTAACTGCTTGCCCCAATCACCTGCTTTAGCGGTTACAAAGCTTGAACCAAAGTTTATTTGAATAACCCCGCCGTTCTTTTTCAGCGCTAGTAGCATATCGTCATCCATATTACGCTCAAAACCAGGCGTATATTTGCGCAGTGATGAGTGTGAGGCAATAACCGGTGTTTTAGATAGCTCCATTACTTGATAAAACGCATCATCTGAAATATGTGAAACATCAATCAGCATGCCGATATTGTTCATCTCAGTAACCAGTTTTTTACCAAATGGGCTTAGACCTTTCCATTTACGGCGAATATCATAAGATGAATCTGAAATATGGTTGCTTTGTGAATGAGCAAGGGTGATATAGCGTACACCACGATCAAAAAAGCGCTGTAGGTTTGCCATGTCACCTTCAATTGGTGAGCCGTTTTCCATCCCCATTGCTATCGACATTTTGCCTTGTTTAAACTGCTTTTTAATATCGTTCGTTGAATCGGCAATAGCAAATTTGTCAGGAGCGCGCTGGGCAATTGCTTCCATACTATCAATGAGTTGATTTGCTAGCTGAAAGCTTTTACCTTTCCCTTCAAACTCCAAATGCGCAGGAATATAAATCGACATAAATGGCGCATTTAAGCCACCTTTAACTGCGCGTGGGTAGTCAAAATCACCGTCATCAGTGGCTTTAGTAACATCAGCCCATTTAGCATGAATACGGTACGGCACATCGATATGAGTATCGATTAAAATAGTGTCTTTGGTGAGTTTAATTGCTTTAGCTGATGCGCTAATGTCTGCACCTTGCACTTGGCTTGATAAAGCAAGTGCAACGGCAATAACTACTGAGCTTAGTTTTATCATTTTTAATGGCTCTTTTAGTAAAAAAGCCATTGTCTATTTTTACAACTAGGGTTACAAGTTTACTCGTTAAATTGTGTTTCACTTTGCAGTGCTTTAAATTCACCTTTAGAAATAATAGTAACTGATTCGTGCAGTTCTGAAAAAAACACCATGGCATCGCCATTTTGTAGTTGTTGTTTTACTTGCGCCACTTTACTTTCAATACTGAATTCTTGCTCACCGTAATCGGTGCCTTCACGTAGCACATAACTTTCAATTAAATTGTATAGAGTGTCTTTATCTAGTTGCTCATGGGGAATGATCATAGCTGCTCTTTTTTGACGATTTGGGTGAAGAAATCTGGCACTACATGCTCTAACCAATAAATCGGTTTAAATGGATTTTTTCCACTTATAAAGCCAACATGGCCGCCTTTTTCTGAGACTTGCAGCGTAACATGCTCACTAACATCTTGCCTACTGGGTACAGCTTTAATTGACAGCATTGGGTCGTCTTTCGCATGAACAATTAATGTGGGTGTTGTAATGTGTTTTAAATAAGGCTTAGCGCTGGCTTGTTGATAGTAATCTTCAGCACCAATAAAACCATGTAAAGGAGCTGTCAGTTTATCGTCAAACTGCCATAAATCATCAATTTCCATTAGCTGATCTGGTGTTAAATCAATCTGTTTTGTGATTTGCGGTAATTTACGCTGCATCGATTTTTTCATGCGATCGAGTAAATACTTTTGATAAATCTTAGCCAAACTTTTACGAATAACTTGGCATGATGGCGACAAATCATAAGGAGCTGAAACAACCGCCGCGCCATCAAGTAAACATTGTTCGCCTTGTTCACCTAAGTATTTGGCCAGTACGTTACCGCCGAGTGAAAAGCCAACTGCAACCATCAAGCGATCTGGAAACTGCTGCTTAAGTTGTTTTATAAAAAAATCGAGATCGCCGGTTTCGCCACTATGATATGCACGGGGTAGGCGGTTAACTTCAGTAGAACAGTTACGAAAATGCATTAAAACAACACTAAACCCCTGCTTTTTGAGGGCTTTCATCATGCCTTTTGCATAAAAGCTATTGATATTACCTTCCAGGCCATGCAATACAATTGCCAGCGGCGCGTTATCGTTTTTGGGTTGTGACCAAGCGAGCTCTAAAAAATCGCCGTCGGGAGTATCAAGCTGCTCTAATTGGTAGCGAGTATTATGAAAAGGCCGAAAAAACCGTGGCATAATGGTTTGCACATGGCGATTAGTCATCCACCAAGCTGGCTTGAAATCTGTAGACATAAGTTAAAACATGTTTAGCTAATAGAATCGCTAGTGTAACAAACTTTTAATAATAAAAAGCCCCTAATCAAATAACTTGATAGGGGCTTTGTGCGTCGTGCTTAATTCTGATTGGGTGTTTTGTCGTCATGTACTTTTTTGATAAAAAAGTACACAAAGAAAAGGCATAAACTGATCACTACTCCCAGAAAACCAAATGATAAAAATAGTACTGGGTCACTAAAAAAGTCTCTGAAGAATACGTCCATAAATGCCTCCTAATGTCTATGGATTAATGATAGAGACAGTTTGACTAGGTTGTTATGATCCAGATCAAGCTATTTTCCTAAGTTGATTAGTAGTGATACAGAAGTTGATTTGGATCAAATCAGTTAGCGAGTTTGCAAGGAGAAAGGTTAAAGTGGCAAAGCTCTAGGGAGTTTGCGGGTCATTATTAATGAAAAAACTGGAAAGCTACCAGTCTTTGCATTTTTATTTTAAACTGTATTGGTTATAAAAACTGTAATACAGGGGGAGATCTTGAGGGTTACGCGGATAGTTAAATACACTTTAGTGATGGCATTTTTTTATGTAATTTTAGGTTTCTTAACATCACAAGTTATCAATATGGTTGCGAGACTAACCTTTGAAGACTTTTTCGTAATCCAGTTAATCCCCTCAGCTTTCTTATCCATGTTTATGTATGGGGTTATGGCTTACAGAAGTTCAAGCCATAATTGGCAATATGCATGTGCAGTTTATGTGTTGGGGTTTTTATTTAGCACTGCGATCACTTCGTTTATTTTGCAAGAGTTGTTTATCCCGCCAACTTTAGCTTTTGAGCTACCTATTTTACTTTTAAGTACAGTTATAGGAACATTAATAGGTATCAGGTTGAGAACCAAAAATAACAACAAGCCTACAGCCGCCGAATTCAAGCGCTAAAGCACGACCTACACAAGCGCTAGTATATTTTACTGGCTTTTCTTTAAAGCGTAGCGCCTCGAAACCCTCATTGTGGATAAATTACTTTAAAATTTTGTACAAAAAAAGACAGTGAGACAGATAAAAATATATTCGCAGCTAAAGCTGGCTCCTACAGGTATGAATATCCGTCGGCAATGGTTTTAGCCATGATTGCCCTAACTATACCTCAAACACTAGTTCGCACCGAGCTGCTTACAGCTTAAGCAAATACAACCTAATATTATTCGGCTCCGGATGCGTAGCTAATCTAAATTTATTTACCGCATCTATCAACATCTCTTGCTGTTGTTTTTCTAGCTTTAACTCGGCGCTGAGTAGGTCTTTACGAATTGCAGCATAATCTGCAATCTCGGTGTGGTTGGTTTTTAAATAGCCGCGGGCGGCACGCAGCGGTTGTAATACCTGCTGATCAAATTCACGAATACATTGCTCAAGTTTGTTTAACTGAGTTTGGCTAATTACTAGATTGATAGAGTCTAAATAATACAGTAGCAGGCACAGATTAACGTTTTTACCTTGCTGGTTTTGGTAATCTAATAGGCGTGCTTGCATGTCACCTTCACTGTAAAGGCGACATGCAAATTGCCAAAAATCTTTGCTATTGAGCAAGTTCATTGGCAAACGCTTGTTCTTTTTCTTCCATCTCTTCAAGGGCCATTAATAGCTCCTCTTCGATGTCATTTACTTTCGGTGTTAATGTCGCTTGTTTAGCTAGTAATTCTTTGAGTTTTGCTTTGTTGTCATCGTTATAAAGCTCGTTATCGCCAAGTGCTTGTTCGATTTCAGCTAATTCGGCAGAGTGTTTATCAAGTTGCTTTTCAAGCTTTTCGATGTGCTTTTTAAGTGGTTGTGTGGCTTTTCTAAATTCTGCTTCTAGGCGTTTTTGCTCTTTACGGTTAACGCTTGAGTTTGCTTTTGGTTCATTGTCATCTTGAGTGGTTTTTGCCGCTTCTTTATTAGCGTTAAGTAGCCATTGATAGTATTCGTCTAAGTCGTAGCCAAACTGGGTTACTTCACCGTTATCCACTAAGTAATATTCATCGGCGGTATTTTTTAGCATGTGACGGTCATGGGAAACGGTAACCATCGCGCCTTCAAACCCTTGCAACGCCATTACTAAAGCATGACGCATTTCTAAATCAAGGTGGTTGGTTGGCTCATCGAGCAGTAATAAGTTTGGTTTTTGATAGACCAACATTGCGAGTACTAATCGGGCTTTTTCCCCCCCTGAAAACGGTGCTACGGGCTCAAGGGCTTTATCACCAATAAAGGCAAAACCACCTAAAAAGTCACGCAGTGATTGCTCGGTGGCTTTAGGATTTAAACGCTGCAAATGGGTAATCGCGCTGGCTTTTAAATCTAGCGATTCCAATTGATGCTGAGCAAAGTAACCTATGTTTAAGCCCTGATGTTGGAATACTTCGCCTGCTTGCGGTTGTAAGTCGCCAGACAATAATTTTATTAAGGTTGATTTACCTGCGCCGTTACGGCCAAGTAGGGCAATGCGGCTACCAGGGACTAAGTTAAGTTTAATACTATTTAAGATTGTGACATCACCATAGCCGGCTTGAGCTTTATCGAGTGTCATCAATGGGTTTGGTAGTGCGGTAGGCTCTGCAAACTCAAAGTCAAAGGGCGAGTCAGCATGAGCTGGTGCGAGCTTTTCCATACGTTCAAGCGCTTTAACGCGGCTTTGTGCTTGTTTGGCTTTACTGGCTTTGGCTTTAAAGCGGGTAATAAATTGCTCAAGGTGGGCAATTTGATCTTGTTGTTTTTCAAACATCGCTTGTTGTTGTAATAAACGCTCTGCTTTTTGACGTTCAAATTGCGAGTAGTTGCCTTTGTAAACATTGATCTTTTGCTTGTCGATATGCCAAATTTGGTCAACTACAGCATCGAGGAATTCACGGTCATGCGATATCAACACTAAAGTACCGGTGTAAGCGCGTAAAAAACGCTCCAGCCAGTACACCGCATCTAAATCCAAGTGGTTAGTTGGCTCATCCAGTAGCAGCAAGTCGGCATCACGGATCAGCGCTTGGGCAAGGTTTAAGCGCATTCGCCAACCACCGGAAAAATCACTAACGGGGTTTTCAATTTGGTTATTTGCAAACCCTAACCCGTGAAGTAACTCGCCGGCTTTGGCTTCTATGCTATAGCCTTTAATGTGCTCAAGTTGTATGTGCACTTTGGCTTGGGTATCGCCATCATCATTTTGTTCGGCTTTGCGCAGCGCAATACGCATGGCGTAATACTCAGGATGACCTTGTAATACATAATCAATTGCGCTGATATCTAGCGCTGGCGTTTCTTGTTTTACCGAGGCGATAGACCAGTCTTTAGGGATACTGCAATTACCTGCATCAAGCTGTAGTTCAGATTTCAATAAACTAAAGAGTGTTGATTTACCGCAGCCATTGGCGCCAACTAGGCCAACTTTGTGTTCTGGAAATAATGTAGCTGAGGCATCTTTAAGGAGTGCTTTACCGCCGCGAAGTAATTCAATTTCTGAGATCTGGATCATGTAGTCTGCGCTTTACTGTGCCTTTGTGAACTTGGCGCTATCATAGCACGGAAGCTGGACTATATTTCAATCGTCAGCGTATCAACTGGGTAGTTATTGGGTTAAAATGTAGCAAGTTTCTTTTCAAACTGTGGGAAAACGTAGTGAAACAGAAAAAACGATTTATTGCTGGGGCAACCTGTCCAGAGTGTAAAACCATGGATATGATGATGCTTTACAAAGAGCACGATGTAGAGAAAGTCGAATGCATGCAGTGCGGCCATAAAATGGCACAGCCAGAGCAGGCTGTTCAGGCATCAACACGCCAATTTGAACAAGTCATTGGCGTGTTTAAACCGGGCGATTAAGCGCCCGCAACCATCAATAGTGTGGCGGCGGAGGTTCTGGCGTGTCTGACATCATCATAGATGATGCTTGCGACTCTTTAATTTTTTCAGCCAGTAGCTCTGTTTGGCGCTTCATTTTTGCCAACAGCTGCTGGTGAACTTTTATTTCATCATTTAAAATTTCAATCGTTTCGTCTTGAAAAGCCACTTTGGCTTCAAGTTCTGTTAAGCGATGTTCAATTGTGTTCATTTTTTTCTCGTCTAGTAAAGCGCTCAGCGATCCCACTGGAGCTTTCGGTTAACAACGCAGTATCGTTGTCAGTAAAAGCGACATCAAGTACCACTGCTGATTTTGGTCTACTGCCTTCTCGCGGTGTTACATGCCAACTTTGAATTTGTTCACCACTGGATAATTGCCATAGGTCCACTAAGCGGTTAGGTGAGCCTGTTGCCAGCAAGGTGCCTGCTTCATTAAAGCGTACCGCAGTAAAAATTCTCTGGCGGGCAATATACTGCAGTTTACTAACAAGATCACCTGTTGTCAGCTGCCATACATGTGCTTGTGTCATACTGTCGGCGGTAAATGCATAGCGACCTTGCGGATCTAAGGTCACTTGGGTGACACGACTTGGATGGTTAAAGCGATGGATCACTTGTCCGGTACGAGTATCCCAAAAGTACGCCGCATAATCGTTGGAGCCACTGAGAGCAAAATTTCCGTTGGGCGATAAAGCAACTGCGTTAATTTTTTCTTGGTGACCAAGGAACTCAATGCGTCTACCGGTCTCTAAGTCGAGGTAAACAACAACGCCATCGCTACGACCGTACAAAACACTGCGGCCTTGGTTACTAATGGCGATATCACGAATAGTGGCGGTTTTTATTTTGTAGTAGCCGGTATTTTTGCCAGTGGCAATATCCCATACTGCAAAAGTGGTTTTTTCAGCGGTAACAGCGTGGCTGTTGTCATAAGCGATAGCCACGGTATGTACTAGGCTATCGGCGTCTTGTTGCTGAAACCATTGGTATTTTAGTACTTGCTGTTGATTATCCCATAGGGCGACCCCATGGTGTATAGATGAGATCAGGCTGTATTTGCCATCATGAGATATTGCGGAGGCGAACGCGCCTCTGGCTGCATGCTCATAGCTTGCAGTGGCTTGGTCTTTTTGTTCTGAGCAGGCAATCAGCAAGGTGCAGCACAGAAGATACAAAAAAGTACGAAATATCGACATATTACAGCTATTTCCCCTTAACTCTTAGTGATTGAGAGGTTAGACTAGGGCTCGTGAAGGCCTAGGTTGTTTATCTAATTAACGTGAAAGTGAGCGTATAGCCTACAATCAGAAATTAGATAAGTAGCCTACCATGGGCCGTTAACCTTTAACTAGTAATAATACAATAAATGACATCTGCAAAGTGTGTCGGAGATTTAAAATGAAAAAGACGATTAAATTGTCATTGATTGCAGCGTCAGTTTTAGCGCTAACAGCTTGTAATCAAGAAGCAAAACAAGAACAAGCACCTGTTAAACTTGAAACTGAAGTACAACAACAAGCATACGGTATTGGTGCATCTGTTGGTAACTTCTTAAATAAAGATTTAGCTGATAAAAAAGAGTTAGGCATTGAGCTTGACCAAGCACTATTAATTCGTGGTTTTGAAGATGCCCTTGCTGGCGACGCAAAAATTGACGAAGAGAAAATTCGTGAAGTATTAACGGCACTTGATACGTCAGTACGTACTAAGCAAGAGCAACATGCCAAAGTAGAAGCTGAAAAAAGCCAAGCTGAAGGTGAAAAATACCTAGCTGATAACGCTAAGAAAGAAGGCGTAACAGTAACTGAATCAGGCCTACAGTACGAAGTGATCACTCAAGGTGATGGTGAAATGCCAGTAGCAACTGACGTAGTTAAAGTACACTACAAAGGCACACTACTTGACGGTACTGAATTTGATAGTTCGTATGCTCGTAACGAACCAACGACTTTCCCACTTAACCGCGTAATCGCTGGTTGGACTGAAGGTTTACAACTTATGCCTGTAGGTTCTAAGTATAAGTTTACTATTCCAGCAGAACTAGCATACGGCGATCGTGACTTAGGTAAGATCCCAGCTAACTCAACACTTGTTTTTGAAGTTGAATTACTTGAAATTCAAAATGAAGAGCAAGCAGCAGCTGCAGAGTAATTATTTATTCTGTGCGAGAAGGGGGCTAATTAGCCCCTTTTTTTGTTGCTAAAATCTTAGCTGAAGGCGGTTTCTTTCATAGTCAACGTACCTGTATCAGCATTGAGTTCGATTTGCGTACCGACCGGTAATATGAACTGTCGTTTTATATGGCCAATCATCGCCCCTCGGTAGGCAGGGATAGCCAGCGGTTTTATATAATCTGCAAAAATTTCATCTAGCGTCAATGAGCCATAGCCATTTCCCGGGCTGCAATCGTTACAGTCACCAAATACAAACCCCGCTATTTTGTCCAGTGCACCCATTAGTTTTAAAGTGCTGAGCATGCGGTCAATCCGATAAGGTGCTTCATCAATGTCTTCTAAAAATAAAATAGCCCCGTTAAATTGTGGTAAATAAGTTGAGCCAGCCAGCGCTGTTAGTACAGTTAAATTACCGCCGATAAGTTGTCCAGTCGCTTTACCTGGTGTGATGGTTTGGGTGAGGTATTGGCTATTAACCAATTCATCCTCGGCTTTTGGCAAGTTGCTAAAGTGCATGCGGGTTTGTTGCTCAAACATTTGTTTAAATTGTTTAACATAAAATGGATTCCAATCACTAGAGGCGTTAGGTCCATGAAAACTAACAATACCGGCTTTAGCTAGTAACGCGTTATGAAGTGCGGTGATATCTGAGTAGCCCATCAGCGGTTTGGCGTTAGCACGGATCATTGCATAATCCAGTAGGGGTAAAATACGTGCCGCCCCAGAGCCACCTCGTAAGCAAAAAATAGCATCAACACTGCTGTCGTTAAACAGCGCATTAAGATCGTCTGCACGTTGTGTATCAGTGCCCGCAAGGTGGCCACGTCTAGCCATAATATTAGGTGCTAACTTAGCATTATAACCAAGCGCTTCAATTACTTGCTTAGCTAAAATAATGTCTTTTTGATTTGCTGTTGCTGCTGATGGGCTAGCTACACCAATTGTGCCTCTGCTTGGTAAGGCGTTCGGCTTTTTTAAACTTAGTGCAGTTTGACTTGATAGGTTAGCTGCTTGAGCGCTATTGCCTGCGAGTAACCCTGCACTGAGGAGTGATACAGATTTCAAAAATGTACGTTTATTCATGGCGAGCCTGTGTAGTTTTAATGCACAATAAGGCTATAATTACATCATTGAAATATAAATTTCAATTTCATGGGGTGTTATGGGAATATTAAATTTATAGATGGGCAAAGAAAAGACCTAAAGTAAACAGCAAACAAGGAGCTTAGCTCCTTGTAACGTAATAATTGTGTGTATTATCTAGGTGTGATTAGAATATAAATTATCAATCAACTCATCTTCTAACTCAAAACGCAGCTCAAGTGTTTCACCAAGTTTTGATAAGTCGTCATCAAAATCATTGAGTAAATCTTCTTTATCCACCTCTGCATATTTGTCATTAAAATCAAGTGCAATGTCAGTAGTTTGCGAAATTCTTGGATAAAGTTCATTGGCAAGCTGCTGGCTGTTAGGGCCTTTTTGCTCACATGCCTTGGCAATGTCGTCATACACTTCAAAGTGACCAGCAGATAAATAATCCATCAATAGTTGGCAAAAATTTTGGATCTGTAATTGGTCAGGTAAGGCATGGTCTTTTTTATCATACGGTGAAAAGCCAGCAATACGACAATATAAAACTAATAGTTCTTGGCGTTCTGAGAGCCATTTGTCGATCACGGTGTGGCTACCACCCCATTTTTGTTGAGCTTTTTCCAAACGCGTCAGCATTATCATTCTCCTTAGCTGGGTTGGTTTCTTCTATAACAATGAAATATGCCGCAAAGATCAACACATTTTTTTTATAATTTTGTAATAAAACAAGAACTATATGATATATAAACAGTTTTTTTAATAAAATACAAATCGTTTATATTGTTTCAGGCAAGAAAAAACCACCATAAAGGTGGTTAATTTCTTTTTCCATGACTTGTTTAAACAAGCTTTCTTATTGTTATTAGAAGATTTTTATTTTTATTGTTATGTAATTTTTATTGTTTTTATTGTTTTTATTGTTAACGCGGGACAAGTTATACCAAGGTTTTTACTATGTTGCAAACATATTAATAAAAAATTTCAAATGTTATTGTTTGTTGTATTAATTTTGTACCAAGCAAGCATCTTAAAATAGATTATTAATCTGTATCAATACTAAGGTTAATTAGTGCCATAGCGATAGAGAGGTGTGCGATATGGTGATACAATCTGCGCAATATCTATCAGCTTTAGGATCCTTTACGCTATGAGCGAATTAAAAAACGACCGTTATTTACGTGCACTACAAAAACAGCCAGTTGATGTGACTCCGGTATGGATGATGCGCCAAGCAGGGCGTTACTTACCAGAATACCGCGCAACTCGTGCACAAGCGGGCGATTTTATGAGCCTGTGTAAAAATGCTGAGCTCGCTTGTGAAGTAACATTACAGCCGCTGCGTCGTTACCCATTAGATGCCGCTATTTTATTTAGTGATATTTTAACGATTCCAGATGCGATGGGCTTAGGTTTGTATTTTGAAACCGGTGAAGGTCCTAAATTTGAGCGTCCAATTTCATCACTTGCTGATGTACAAAAAATTCCAAAGCTCGATCCAACAGATGAGCTTGGTTATGTTATGAATGCCGTAAGCACGATCCGTCGTGAACTAAAAGGCGAAGTACCGCTAATTGGTTTCTCGGGTTCACCTTGGACACTTGCTACTTATATGGTTGAAGGCGGGAGCAGCAAGACCTTTGGTAAAATCAAAAAAATGGCGTTTGCTGAGCCAAAAACACTGCATTTGTTACTTGATAAGCTTGCTGATTCAGTGATCGATTATTTAAATGCACAAATTAAAGCCGGTGCGCAGTCTCTAATGGTGTTTGACTCATGGGGCGGTGTATTGAGCCCGCGTGATTATAAAGAGTTCTCATTGCAGTACATGCACAAAATCGTTGATGGTTTAATTCGTGAATACGATGGCCGCAAAGTGCCCGTTACGTTATTTACTAAAAATGGCGGTCAATGGATTGAAGCGATAGCAGCAACGGGTTGTGATGCAATTGGTCTCGATTGGACAATTAATATTAGCGATGCTAAGCGCCGTGTCGGCGACAAAGTAGCTCTGCAAGGTAATATGGATCCATCAATGTTACATGGCACACCAGATCGTATTCGCCAAGAAGTAGCGACTATCCTTGAAGATTTTGGCACAGGTGAAGGTCATGTATTTAACTTAGGCCATGGTATTACGCCTGATGTTGATCCTGAAAACGCGGGTGTATTTATTAATGCCGTACATGAGTTTAGTGCGCAATATCATAAGTAACTGCAGCTGTAACAAACACTGTCATTTATAATCAAAAAAGCCCGCTTATCAGTAAGCGGGCTTTTTATTAGCTGTCTCAACGTGTTTATTTAAACAGTCGATTCAAACCATTTAACGCCGCAACACGATAGGCTTCAGCCATAGTTGGGTAGTTAAAGGTGGTATTTACAAAGTAATCAATATTATTGCCGCCATTTTTTTGTTCCATAATGGCTTGGCCAATGTGCACGATTTCAGAGGCACGCTCGCCAAAACAATGCACACCCAGTACTTCTTTGGTTTCAGTGTGGAATAATATTTTTAAACTACCCACTTCGGTACCAGCAATCTGTGCTCGCGCTAAATGTTTAAATTGAGCTCTGCCGACTTCATAAGGGATTTTCGCGGCGGTTAACTGCTGCTCTGTTTTACCTACTGAGCTCATTTCAGGGATGGTATAAATACCTGCCGGAATATCAATAATTAGTTTTTCATCGCAATTACCACAGGCAATTGCATCGGCAGCAATTCGACCCTGATCAAACGCTGCACTAGCAAGACTTGGGTAGCCAATGACATCACCAACGGCATAAATGTTATCGACCTCGGTTTGGTAAGTTTCATTAACTTTTAACTGCCCGCGGCCATCAGCTTTTAAGCCAACCGCTTCAAGGTTAAGTCCGTCAGTGTTGCCGGTGCGACCATTGGCAAATAAAATACAGTCAGCTTTAACGCGTTTTCCTGATTTTAAATGCATAACAACGCAATCATCACGGGTTTCAATGCGGTCAAACTCTTCGTTATGGCGGATCACAATGCCGCTATTCCAAAAGTGATAGCTTAAAGCATCTGAGATTTCAGCATCCATAAAGGCGAGTAAGCGGTCGCGAGTATTAACTAAATCGACTTTTGCACCTAAACCTTTAAAAATAGACGCATACTCACAACCAATGACACCAGCGCCGTAAATAAGCACACGATGAGGGTCATGCTCTAGGCCTAAAATAGTATCGCTGTCGTAAATACGAGAATGGGTAAAGTCGACTTCAGGTGGGCGATAAGGGCGAGAACCTGTAGCAATAACAATGGTTTTAGCAGTTAGTCGTTCGGTTGACCCATCAAGACGTTTAATTTCAATTGTGTGCTTATCAACAAAGCTAGCATCACCTTGAAACATATGAATGCGATTACGATCGTAAAAGCTACTGCGTAAATTTGATTGCTTAGAAATAACCGAGCTGGCGTGGCGCAAAATATCAGGAAACGTTAACCTACTAGGGCGCTCACCCACATTAAACAATGGGTTTGCTTTGTATTCTATGTAGCGGCTAACAGAGTGACGTAGTGCTTTTGAAGGGATAGTACCCCAATGTACGCAACCACCACCAACGGCAGCTTGGCGTTCGATAACGGCCACTTTTTTGTTGCTTTTAGACAGGTTCATGGCGGTACCTTCACCGCCAGGACCTGTGCCTATAATAATTGCATCATATTGAAATGATGGTTGTTCTTGCTTTACTTGTTGTTTGGCCACAGCCACTCCTACATTAACTAAAAGAGGCTTTTAATAACCTCGCATTGAGTGCAAGCCACGCCTGCTTTTGATTTTCCCAGGCTGCTTCCAACTCATGATATTGTGTCATTAAAGCTGATTTTTCGCATTGTTGCAGCATGTTATTCTTTTTAACTTCTAAAACTTGCTTTTTTAGTGCGCAAAAGTGTTGTAGCTTTTTCAGCAATAAATCGTACTCTTGCTGCAATAATGTAAGCTTATCTTGCGCTAAAGGCAATTTCGCTAAACGGTTTTGCGTTCTATTCATTAACGTTTCGGCTTTGGCTTTTTCGATGCGCTCAACCGGCGTACGTTTTAATTTTTTAGCAAGTCCAACAGCCGCAAAAGCGCGGATCATCCATTTTGTGGGATCATAATGAAACCATTTTATGCCATTGCGATAATCACTGGCAAAAATATGATGAAAGTTATGGTAACCCTCGCCATAAGTAAACAAGGCTAGTACCCCGTTATCACGAGCAGTGTTTTTTTCGGTGTAAGGTCGAGAGCCCCAGATATGTGCCACCGAATTAATAAAAAAGGTGAAATGCTGGCTCAATACCAAACGCAACAATCCAGCTAACAACAGCATGCCAATTACATCACCAATTATTAAACCCAGCAGGGCAGGGATACCAATATTAGTTGCTAATACTAATTTCATATAATGACGGTGTTGCCACATCACTATTTTATTGCGTTGTAAATCACGACAATTACTATAATCACCATAACTGTCGCCTTGGTAATCGCGTAACATCCAACCTATGTGGCTATACCAAAAGCCATTAGTTGCTGCATAAGGGTCTTTTATAGGGTCATCAACTTGGCCATGATGAACGCGGTGATCGCTGCTCCAGTGCAGCGCACTATTTTGTAGTGCAAAAGCACCACCTAAAGCAAAAAAGGCTTCTACAACAGGATGAGCGTCGTAAGTTTTATGGGCCCATAAGCGATGGTAGCCTGCGGTAATTGACATACCAGCATAAAACATACAAGCAACAAATGCGATCCAATGACTACTGGTAAAGCCATGGGTAAACCCATACCAAGGCACTAATGTGGCAGCAGCCAAAAAAGTAATACTAAAAAATAGGACATTGGTCCAAATAATCGGTGGTTTTTTCATCTTTTCAAATCTGAGCGTACACTTGTAAGCTAAAATAATATTTCATTCTCTTGCCGTCAAGTATTAGACTGGAGAATTAAGATAAAAATCACCATAAATTGATTTAAATTAAATCAGGAGTAGTTCATGTCGGGTGTTCGCGCGCAACAGAAACAAAAAACACGACAAGCTTTAATTGAAGCGGCATTTAACCAATTAAGCGCCGATCATAGCTTTTCTAATTTAAGTTTACGTGAAGTTGCCCGTGAAGCAGGTATAGCACCAACCTCATTTTACCGCCACTTTAAAGACATGAATGAACTGGGTTTAACTATGGTCGATGAAGCCGGTTTAACGCTGCGCCAACTAATGCGCCAAGCGCGCCGCCGTATAGCCAGTGGCGGCAGCATTATCACCACCTCGATTGTTACTTTTATGGAGTTTATTGATAACTCCAGTAATCAATTCAGATTATTACTGCGTGAACGCTCCGGCACCTCTAAAGCATTTCGTGCCGCTGTAGCCCGTGAAATTAAACACTTTATTTTAGAGCTTGCTCATTATCTTGAAAGCGAAACCCCGTGCGATGCAACTCATGCGTATATTCAAGCAGAGGCTATGGTCACGCTAGTATTTAATGCCGGTGCTGAAGCATTAGACATAGAAGGGCAACAACGAGAAGAGTTAGTCGAGCGTTTAATTTGGCAATTACGCTACATTACTCGTGGCGCTAGTAATTATGTGCGAGAGAATAAAAACACAAGTGAATAATAACACAAGTGAATAATCAGCATAAATGCTTGTAGATTTTTTGTTCCTACTTCTTTATTATTGCAAGCTAAAGTTTATACTTAAAAAATTAAATCTCTGCATTAGAGAAAGCGAGGATGCACATGCTCACCAAGGACGCGGTGAACTTTCAACACGCCCATATTTTTGATGAAATAAAAGATGAAGCAACCGAACCTGTTGTAACGTTTGCGTACGTCAGGCGAGCTGAATTCTTTTTATTACCGAAAAAACTACAACGGCTTATTCAAGATAATCAGTATGGTGTAATTGATAAACGCCAAGCCGCACGGCTACGTGATGATCCCCGCAGCCAATTTTGGGCAAATGAAAAAACATGGCGAAAAGTCAGCTACAACACCTATAAAAATACCGCGCAAGGCTTAGCTGTTTATCCAAAAGATCCTGTGAGTACCACTAAGTTTTCGTCATCCGGTGGAGCTAATGCCGCACCTGATTATTCGGCTTCGGAGCATTTTTTAAGTGGCTCCAACCAAGCAAACTTCTTAGCAAATCCAGCGCTACTCAATAGCCAGTATGGAGAAGGCCAAGCAAAGTATATTGCGCAATCAATGCAGAAAAATAGCCGTGCTTTAAAGCCAACAGTTGTTGAAGTTCACTTACCCGCAGTATGTATATATAAGCCTATTTTGCAAAGTACTGTATTGCTAAAAGCGTCGCATCAAGTTAGGCAAAATTTTTCAAACCATCTTTTACAAGCAAGCGAAACCGTAGAGCAGCTCGCCGAGCAATATACCGGCTATAAAAATGCCAATTTGATTTACGACTACAATCTAGGCTTTAGTAATCGCAAACCAGCCAAACCCGGCACTAGCTTACGCGTGCCCGATGGCTGGAAGCTCAATATTGAAGGCTCAAGCAGCAACAGTCGCAGCGTGGTTATTAAATGGCAAGGGCCAACCAGCGGGCAAGTAACCTTACAACTCGATAAAAAACGCCCTGACGAAGTCTCATTTTGGCAGCATTTTTTTGCTGTAAAGCCCGGACTTTATAACGTTATTGTCACTGCCAGCGGCGCAGTAGATACCACTACCTTTACCGTTGAACAGCCAACACTAAGCTACGAAGTTGAACTACTTGATGAAGCCGGTGAGCCCCAAGCCAACATGGGCTATAAAATTCGCTTACGTAACGGCCATATTATCACCGGACAGCTCGATCAAAACGGCTACGCCAACGTATCAGGCCCTGATTTTGAAAACGCCAAAGTCAGCTT
>NZ_JACJFH010000097.1:0-17304 GCF_014164495.1 Pseudoalteromonas sp. SG41-5
TGAAGAAATAGTCGAACAGGTTTCGCAAGCGTGGAATAAATTCATTTCTGTTCCTGATACGGTTAAAAGCATATGCTCTAGAGACTGGATAAAATTGACTTAATCTTTATGCAGATTGGTATTATCTACACCCAATTGGCTTAAGGTATTGGCTGTTACAAACACAAAAAAGCCGCTAAATATTATTTAGCGGCTTTTTTAATGTTAAGTGCGGGTCAAATCGCGCTTATTAAATACTTTTAAAGCTCAGCATCATCTGCTAACACTGTGTCTTCAATATCGTCAGGCTTAATTGTTGCTTTTAATAGCAACATATCACGCAACTTACCTTCAATCTCGTTAGAGATCTCAGGGTTCTCTTTCAAGAACTTAATTGAGTTTGATTTACCTTGACCAACTTTACTACCATTGTAGCTATACCAAGCACCTGCTTTTTCAACCAGCTTATGCTTAACACCTAAGTCAATTAACTCGCCATGCTTAGAAATGCCTTCACCATACATGATGATAAATTCAGCTTGCTTAAACGGAGGAGCAACTTTGTTTTTCACCACTTTAACGCGGGTTTCGTTACCCACCACTTCGTCGCCCTCTTTAACAGAACCGATACGACGAATATCTAAACGTACTGACGCGTAGAATTTAAGTGCGTTACCACCAGTAGTGGTTTCTGGGTTACCAAACATAACACCAATTTTCATGCGGATTTGGTTAATGAAAATACATAAAGTGTTTGAACGTTTGATATTACCAGTTAGCTTACGTAATGCTTGTGACATTAAACGTGCTTGTAGGCCCATGTGTGAATCACCCATGTCGCCTTCAATTTCAGCTTTCGGTGTTAATGCCGCAACCGAATCGACAACAACCACATCAACAGCGCTTGAGCGTACTAACATGTCACAAATTTCAAGTGCTTGTTCACCTGTATCAGGTTGTGAAACTAATAACTCATCAATATTTACACCCAATTTTTGGGCATAAATTGGATCAAGTGCATGCTCAGCATCAACGAAAGCACAGGTTTTACCTTCTTTTTGTGCTTCAGCAATAACTTGTAATGTTAGCGTTGTTTTACCTGATGATTCAGGGCCATATATCTCAACAATACGCCCCATAGGTAAACCACCTATGCCTAATGCGATATCAATGCCCAGAGAGCCTGTTGATATAGCATCAATATCTAACGCTTTATTGTCACCCAATTTCATTATTGAGCCTTTACCAAATTGACGTTCAATTTGAGATAAAGCAGCGTCCAACGCTTTTTGTTTGTTATCGTTCATTTTACTCTCCAAATCCGGCTAATGCAGACAAGTATACTGTATGAAATCACAGTATCAAGCTAATTTTATTAATTTATCTTTTCTATAATGGTTTTTAATGAGTAAACAATAGCTTGCAACCTAACTTGCGCTCTATCGCCTGCGAATATCTGTTGGCTCGGATACTGTTTCTCGCCAATTTGAATACAAAACCATACTAAACCTACTGGTTTTTCCGTACTGCCACCACCTGGACCTGCAATACCCGATACTGCAACCGAAATATCTGCCCCTGCGGCCTTACACGCACCCGCGGCCATTTGCAAAACAGTTTGCTCACTCACTGCGCCGTATAAAGTTAAGGTTTGCTCTGTAACCCCTAGTAAATCCTGCTTAGCTTGATTACTGTATGTTACAAATGCACGGTCAATATAAGCCGAGCTGCCAGGAGTATCTGTTAACGCATAACTCACTCCACCACCAGTACATGATTCAGCACTAGTGATCCATAAGCGTTTATCCGTTAAAATAGCGCCTAACTGCGCAGCAAGTGTTTTAATCTCTTGATGTAATTCCATATTCAGCCTTTGGGTAAATACATGTCGTTCGATCTTTATGCACCGCACAATATAAGTCAACAAACTCCGATGATGCAGCAGTATCTAAAAATAAAATCTGAGCATCGTGATATTTTACTGTTTTATCGCATGGGCGATTTTTACGAGCTATTTTTTGATGATGCAAAACGTGCAGCACAACTGCTTGATATTTCACAAACTCACCGTGGTAAAGCCGGCGGCGATCCTATTCCTATGGCAGGCGTCCCTTATCATGCGGTAGAGAACTATTTAGCTCGTTTGGTACAAATGGGTGAATCCGTCGCTATTTGTGAGCAAATAGGCGACCCTGCAACCAGCAAAGGACCTGTTGAGCGCAAAGTTGTACGCATTGTTACCCCTGGCACCATTTCTGATGAAGCACTATTACAAGAGCGCCAAGATAATTTACTGACCAGCGTTTGGCAAAGTAAAAAAGGCGTGTATGGCATTGCTTACTTAGATATTAACTCAGGCCGTTTTAATATTGTTGAAGTAAATACTGAAGAAGCATTTAGTTCAACTTTACAACGCTTAGCACCAGCAGAGTTACTCTATAGCGAAGACTTTGCCAACTTTCATTTGATTGAGCATATCAAAGGTATTCGCCGTCGTCCTGAATGGGAGTTTGACTTAGACACTGCACAACATTTGTTATGCGAGCAGTTTGGCACCAAAGATTTAGTCGGTTTTGGGGTTGATAAAGCAACAGCTGCATTAGTTGCCGCCGGTTGCCTTATGCAATATGTGAAAGACACACAACGTATTGCTCTACCCCATATTCGCGCCATCACATTAGAACATAACGAACATGCAGTAATCTTAGATGCTGCCACCCGTAAAAATTTAGAGTTGACCGTTAACCTCTCTGGTGGCTTTGAAAACACCTTAGCACAAGTACTTGATAAAACAGCAACAGCGATGGGCTCACGGCTATTAAAGCGTCGTATTCATACACCAATACGTTCTAAACCTGAGCTTAACGCTCGCCTTAATGCGATTAGTGCCATTATCGATGTACAGCTGTGTGGTGAGCTACATGAGTCGTTAAAACAAATAGGTGATATTGAGCGGGTTATTGCTCGTTTAGCATTGTGGACCGCTCGTCCGCGCGATTTAACCCGTCTGCGTAGCGCACTACAAGCCCTAGCTCCACTGCACCAGCTATTAACCGATGCCAGCGATCCTCGCATTAGTCAGATCATCGCGCAATCTCCTGAATTACCTGATTTACAGCAATTACTTGAGCAAGCAGTGATTAAAAACCCACCGGTACTTATTCGTGATGGTGGCGTAATTGCACCGGGTTACAACAGTGAACTCGATGAATGGCGTTCACTCAGCCAAGGCGCTACCGACATTCTTGAACAACTCGAACAGCGCGAGCGTGAACGCACCGGTATTAGCACCCTTAAAATCGGTTATAACCGTGTGCATGGCTTTTTTATTGAAGTAAGTCGTGCCAACGCACATTTAGTGCCCGCTGATTATATTCGTCGCCAAACGCTTAAAAATAACGAACGTTATATAATTCCAGAGCTTAAAGAACATGAAGATAAAGTGTTAGGTAGCCAATCAAAAGCTCTGGCGCTTGAAAAGCAACTTTACGAACAACTGTTTGAATTTATTGCCCCGCACATTGAACAGCTACAAATAATGGCGGCAGCACTGGCAGATTTAGATGTGCTAAATAACCTTGCCGAACGTGCAATTGCATTGAACTATGCAAAACCGCTACTGTGCGATAACGATGACATTAGTATTAAGCAAGGTCGCCACCCAGTTGTTGAACAAGTAATGAAAGACCCTTTCATTGCCAATCCTGTAGAGCTTAATGCTCAGCGTAAAATGCTGATCATTACGGGGCCAAATATGGGCGGTAAATCAACCTATATGCGCCAAACTGCACTGATTGTGTTAATGGCACACATTGGTAGCTTTGTACCAGCAGACAGCGCTAAGATTGGTAATATCGACCGTATATTTACACGTATTGGCGCCAGTGATGACTTAGCATCAGGTCGCTCAACCTTCATGGTCGAAATGACCGAAACAGCCACCATTTTAAACAATGCAACCGCGCAGTCACTGGTGTTAATGGATGAAATTGGCCGAGGGACGAGTACCTACGATGGTCTATCATTAGCTTATGCAACAGCGGATCATTTAGCATCAAAAATATCCGCTAAAACTTTATTCGCAACCCATTATTTTGAACTTACCGAACTGGCCGAGCAACAAGCGGGACTGGTGAATGTTCACTTAGATGCGATAGAGCACAACGACACAATTGCCTTTATGCATACCGTACTTGATGGTGCCGCAAGTAAAAGTTTTGGCTTGCAAGTAGCGGCCTTAGCTGGGGTGCCAAAAGCAGTTATAAAGCAGGCAAAACAAAAGCTTAAAATGCTGGAGAATCATCAGCCAGTCACTGCTGATATCAATGCAGTACAGCCATCATTGTTTGCAGCTGAACCATCACAGGTAGAAGCACAACTCGCTGAGGTTGACCTAGATAACTTAAGCCCACGCCAAGCTCAAGATTTACTATATAAGCTAAAATCGCTGCTGTAGCATGCTTTAAGCACAAAAAAAGCTGAAGAGTTAGCTCCTCAGCTTTTAATAATTATTTTCTGTGTGTGTTTGTGTTGCTGCGTCTATTGCTGTATCAATATTATGAAAACTGATCAAACAAGCTATCAGTACTTAATCCTTCATGCTGCAAAATATCTTTTAAGCGGCGCAGTGCTTCTACTTGAATTTGTCTTACTCGTTCACGCGTTAAACCGATTTCACGACCCACATCTTCAAGCGTTGATGGCTCATAACCTAACAAACCAAAACGACGTGCAAGCACTTCACGTTGCTTAGGATTAAGCTCACCTAACCAGTCTACAATGTGCTTATTGATATCATTATTTTGTACTTCGCCTTCCGGGCCAAAGCCTTTTTCATCGGCAATAATATCTAACAATGCTTTATCGTTTTCACCACCAATAGGTGTATCTACAGAGGTGATTTTCTCGTTTAAACGCAGCATTTTAGTTACGTCTTCAACTGGTCGGTCTAAACACGCTGCAATTTCTTCGGCAGTGGGCTCATGGTCCAGCTTTTGCGTTAGTTCACGTGCGGTGCGTAAATAAACGTTAAGTTCTTTCACTACATGGATTGGTAAGCGAATTGTGCGGGTTTGATTCATGATGGCGCGTTCAATTGTTTGACGGATCCACCAAGTCGCATAGGTCGAAAATCTAAAACCACGTTCAGGATCAAATTTTTCAACGGCGCGGATCAAACCAAGATTACCTTCTTCAATTAAATCAAGTAACGCAAGGCCACGATTATTATAACGGCGGGCGATTTTAACAACTAAACGTAAATTACTTTCAATCATTCGTTTACGAGAAGCGCTACAGCCTTTTAATGCTTTGCGAGCAAAAAAGACTTCTTCTTCAGCACTTAATAATGGCGAAAAACCAATTTCACCTAAATACAGCTGAGTCGCATCTAAATTCTTAGTGATTTCCTCTTTGGCAAATATTTCATCTTCTTTATCATCATCTTTATCGACGTCATCTAATAATTCAGAGTCTGTATCAGCGACAGCTATATCATCAAATTTATCATCAATCGCATCTTTCGTTTTTTCTATTTTTGCTGTGTTACCCATGAGCGTACCCTCAAGCAAACAAGTGATCTTATATCACTATGATCAATACCCGACCGATAGCTAAGGCAAATACTTCTCAGGATTAACAGCTTGTCCTCGGTAACGGATTTCAAAACGCAATGCCGTCACTTCAGAGTCTGAACTGCCAATCTCGGCTATTTTTTGCCCAGCTTTCACATCCTGTTTTTCTTTAACTAGCAACTTAGAGTTATGTGCATAGGCACTAAGATAATCATCATTATGTTTCAAAATAATTAAATTACCGTATCCTCTAAGTGCATTACCCGCATAAACTACAGTCCCTTGTGCTGCGGCAAAAACAGCGACACCTTTTTTATTAGTAATTTGTAACCCTTTATAACCGCTTTCCTTGGTTGAAAAACGCTGAGTTACTGTTCCTTTAGCTGGCCACGACCACTTAACTTGGGTCGAGGACAAACTGTTATTTTTACTAATTTTCCTATTGGCTTGTTTTTGAACATACTCTCGTTGTTTTGGCTGATCAAGCTCTTTCTTTAATTTTTTGTTATTTTTTTGTATGTCACTTGTAGACTTTTTACTCGGTTTCGTATATTTTTTATGCTTTTTTATTTTTTCAGGTACATTTTTAAAAGAAATTGTTTGCCCCGGTTGGATTATGTAAGGGGCTGGTATGCCATTATTTTTTGCCAACGTGCGGAAATCTTGCTGGGCGCTAAAGGCTATCGAGTATAACGTATCACCTTTTTTAACCGTGTAGCGGTCACCATTAATATTTACTTTACTAGTATAAGGTTTAACACTGGTATTTAAACTACTGACCGGAGCGGGGGCATGTCGAGATGAGCAGGCACTGAGCAAAACACTTGTAAATAAAGTAACATAGAAGACGTACTGTTTATTCATGGTGTTTTGCTCCTTGTGCTAAAAGTAGTTATTTAGATGCTTAACGTAATAAAAAGTATGCAACCACCACTAAAATCACTACCCCCCAGCCAAGTACCTCAATATATTGACGTAATTTTTGCTCCATTTTTACTCCGCCCCACTTCATTAGCGCTGAAACTAAAAAGAATCGCGCACCACGCCCGACAGCAGAAGCTAATAAAAAAGGTAAAAACGCCATGTGCAAAAGCCCAGCACCAATAGTAAATACTTTATAGGGTATTGGCGAAAAACCGGCTAAAAACACCACCCATACGCCATAATCTTTAAACCAGCTTAAAGCGGTATTAAACTTTTCTTGCCAACCCATTTGCGCTATTAATGGCTCTACTACAGGTTCAAACAACCAAAATCCGAGCAAATAACCTAAAATACCGCCAAGCACCGAAGCAACTGTAGCAAAAGTAGCATAGCGCCATGCTTTGCTCGGTTGTGCAAGCGACATCGGCGCGAGCATTACATCGGGTGGAATAGGAAAAATAACCGATTCAGCAAAACTCATCCCAGCTAAATAACGCTCTGCGTGGCGATGTTTTGCCCACACTAATGCCATATCGTATAACTTAGTAAACAATTTCAAAGTGACTTCCTATTCAATGTCGCCAGGGACTAAAGGTACAAATCTAACTGGCGCAATAACATGTTGAGTAAATTTTTCGCCTTCGCGCACAACCATAACCAGTTGTTGATCTTCATTACCGATTGGCGCAATCATCACCCCACCATCACTGAGTTGATCAAGTAATGCCTGCGGGACTTGCGATGCAGCGGCGGTTACAATGATGCCATCAAACGGCGCTTGTGACTGCCAGCCTTGCCAACCATCGCCATGTTTCATGGAAACGTTGTATAAGTCTAGGTTATGTAAACGGCGCTTAGCCTGCCATTGTAACGCTTTAATTCGTTCTACCGAAAATACTTTTGAAAAGGTTTTCGCCAGCACCGCTGTTTGATAGCCTGAACCCGTGCCTATCTCAAGTACTTTATCGCGCACGCCAGCCAAACGCAGTAACTCGGTCATACGGGCAACAATATATGGCTGTGAAATTGTTTGTCCTTGACCTATTGGCAACGCCGTATTTTGATACGCTTTATGCTTAAGTACATCATCAACAAATACATGACGTGGAATATCAGCAATAGCGCTGAGTACCAATTTATCTTCAACACCTTCACGCTGTAATAGGTCAGCGAGCGCACGGGCACTTCGAGTATAATTAGCCAGCACCGTTGATCTCCATTGTTTTAAGCCACTCACCAACCGCAGCCAAACTATCTTTCGCAGTCATATCAACACTTAGTGGCGTAACCGATGCATAGCCATTATTGATAGCATAAAAGTCTGTACCTTCTCCGGCATCACTTTCGGCACCTAAAACCCCATACCAATAAATGTCTCGTCCCCATGGATCTTGTTGTTTAGTCATGGTTTCTGCTTTATGACGCGCACCTAAACGCGTTACTTGCACGCCTTTTAGCTCAGATAACGGAATATCTGGCACATTAATGTTGATGATTTGATCTTTTGGCAATGGATGTGACGCCAGCTCTTTAATTATGCTGACAGTCACCGCTGCTGCCGTTTCAAAATGATTGCCTTCTTTTGAGCACAAAGACACCGCCACTGCGGGCAAGCCTAAATGACGTCCTTCGGTTGCTGCTGCAACAGTCCCTGAGTACAAAGTATCGTCACCTAAATTCGCGCCATGATTAATGCCAGCCACAACTAAATCGGGCTTTTCATTAAGTAATTCATTCACGCCCAAATGTACACAATCAGTGGGCGTACCATTGACCGAAATAAACCCGTTATCTAGCGTGGTAGCACGCAGTGGATTAAGTAGCGTCAGTGAGTTACTTGCGCCACTGCAATTGCGATCAGGTGCAACTAACGTTACGTCTGCAATTTGCGTCAATGCCTGATACAACACTGCAATACCTTTTGCATTAACACCATCATCGTTACTTAGAAGAATTTTCATTTTCAGCGTCCTGTTCTTTATGTACTCGTGGGCTTGCATCTGTGTAATCCACCAGCTCACGTAACAATGCCGTGGCAAAGGTGCCTTTGGGTAAACCAAAGCTCAATTTAATGGTAGTTTCATCAATCGTTTCAACGGTTAAATCTTGTGGGATCAAACGCAACATTCTGCGCTCATTTTTCAGCCCTAACTTACCAAGCCCTTCACACCAATCTTGATACGGCTCTAGCCATATTTTTTCTTGTTCGGTGAGGCCTTTTTCGCTAGTGCCGACCAATGGCGCAGACATCATAATATCGCCAGAGGCAAGACGAGCGATATTTTCATCGCTAATGGCATCTTCAAAAAATGCATTGCTACCACTGAGCATAAACACTTCACGGTGCATGGTTTTAGCTAAGCCGTGCTCAGCAACACGCAAATTCACTATTTGATTAAACACATAAGAACGTGCAGCAGAGATAATTAAACCACGTAGTTTTTTGTCACGAATGCGCTCACCGGCAAACATCTTTTTAGCCATCACTAAATTATGACCATCGTGACCAAAGCGTTGTTCGCCAAAATAGTTAGGCACCCCGGCGCGTACCGCGTTGATACGACAAAGAATGTCTAACGGCTGAGTTACATTACGCAGAATAATGCTGAATTTATTACCTTTGTGGCAGCCAGTCCGCAGCTTACGATTATGCCGTTGCTGAGCAATGATAAACAGTGATTCACTGTTTAGCTCAGTAAAATCAATGTCTTTTTTAATGGGTACTGGCACACTAAACCACTGACTACATACTCCGTGGCGATCTTTCATACCAGCGAAGCTGACATCACGTGGCGAAATCCCCGCTTTTTGGGCAAGTAATTTAGCAACGTATTGGGTATTTTCGCCTTTTTTAACGACCTGTAAACAGACGTGTTCACCACTGCCGGTAAATTCGATGCCTAAGTCTTCGTCCACCATAAAATCTTCAGCAGTGGTTTTAAAATCAGCTTTAGATAGTGGTGCACCGTATAAATAATTTAACTCGCTCATAGTGATTGCTTGCTCATGATAACCACTGCATGACTTGAAATACCTTCTTTTCGCCCTTCAAAACCGAGCTTTTCAGTGGTTGTTGCTTTGACATTTACCTGGTCCAGTTCAGCATTTAAATCAGCGGCTAAATTCTTACGCATGGCTTGAATATGCGGCAGCATTTTTGGCGCTTGCGCTACTATCGTTACATCCGCATTACCCAGTACATAGCCTTGCTGCTTAGCTAAATCAACAACATGGCGTAATAAAATACGGCTATCTATATTCTCATATTCAATGGCGGTATCAGGAAAGTGCTTGCCAATATCGCCCATTGCTAATGAGCCTAAAATAGCATCGCATAGTGCATGGATCGCAACATCACCATCAGAGTGCGCTAAAAAGCCTTGTGGGTAAGCAATCTTTTCACCACAAATAGTTAACGGGCCTTCGCCACCAAATTTATGGACATCGAAGCCATGGCCTATACGAATCATGATGCATTCTCACTGTGTTGTTTTTGGAGTAAAAAGTTGGCTAAATCTAAATCTTCTGGAGTGGTTATTTTAATATTATCGCTACGCCCAGCCACTAGCTTTACGGGCTTATTCGCCCATTCTATTGCCGATGCTTCGTCGGTGATCGTAACCTGCTGAGCAAGCGCAGTTTGCAATGCCTGCGTTAAATCGTGGTACTTAAATAATTGCGGGGTCAACGCCTGCCATAAGTCATCCCGTGGCACTGTTTGTTGGCTATGAGTTGCACCGCGCTTAATGGTATCTTTCACTTTGCTTGCTAATATACCGCCCTCATCAGCGTTAATACATTCACTAAGTAAGCACTCAATATCAGCCAGCGTAACCAGTGGCCTTGCCGCATCATGCACTAACACCCAATCAGGCGGGTTATCTGCAAGCGCTAATAAGCCATTAAGTACCGAGTCTGCTCGCTCTTTGCCGCCACTTGCACGGACAATGCGCTGATCAATAAACTCCAGCGCAGCAAAATAAGGATCATCATCGCTGACGGCTACTACAATAGTCGTTAACTGTTTGAGTTGCGCTAGTTTAGCAAGTGTATGTTCAAGAATTGTTTTACCAGCCAAGCGAATGTATTGCTTCGGTGCGCTATGTTGCATTCGGCTTCCCACGCCAGCGGCTGGGACTATGGCTGCAAGGGTATAATTAGTTGTCATTTTGTTGCTGCCCAGGTAAAACACGAATAAATGTTTCGCCGGGTTTGATCATCCCTAATTCATTTCGAGCGCGCTCTTCCACACCTTCTTGACCAAGCTTTAAATCTTCAATATCGGCTTTAAGCACTTTATTACGTTTGATCAATTGAGCATTAGTATCGTGATGTGAAGTAACAGCAGCTTTTAAACGACTATAATCTTGTACACCGTTGTGGCCAAACCATAATCGATATTGTACAAATAACGCTAAGCACAGCAGCGTGAATTGAAACAGTCGCATTAAACACTCCTTGATTTTACTCTACCAGTACAAATTTATAATGCGATTAAGGCTACTGGTATTATATTTTTTTAACTCGAACATGGGGACGTTTTAAATTACGCCAATTGATATTGCCTGCTAGCAGCATTTCTCTCAGTGATAACGTTCGCGGTGTAGTGCGTTTATCAAAAGACCACTGATGGCCACAACAAGCAGCGGCCATTGTTGCCTTTGTGGGCTTTAATAACACCACCGACTGCCCTTCAAGCGGCTGACCTTGGCAGTCAAACCAACCATGCTCATTACAATGAAGTTTATTGTCGCTTACTTGGTCGATGCTGTCTATTGCAACACGGGTTTGATTTGCGCTATTGAGTAAAAGCGGAACAATTAAACCTACATTTTTATGTGTTTGATAAAAATCATCATTATTTTTTGCGTTGGGAGGCTGAGCTTTTTGCTTATCAAGCCAACAGCCATTGTGCGGATCTAACTGAAAAGGAACTTGACCATTTACCACGGCCGTTGCTGCGCGTTCTATATAATAAGGAAGACTTTTTAATCGCTTGCGTAAACGCTGTTCATTAACTTCAACAACTAATTGACCTATTTCCCGCGCATAAAAAGCATTGCACAACTGTGCATATAGCACACGTTGTGTATCTGATTGCCAAATATCGACTTGTTGAAAGGGGTCGCTTGCAGCCAACGATCATACTCTAAAACATCTAGTTGCTTGTTTTATAGCACAGTATTGACTGCTTTTTAAGCTCTGCTCTTTACAAAAGCAAAGCTCAGGTTACTTAACTTGTGACTTTATACCTAATTTAGCATCGCCAGTTTCTAAAAACTGCACTACTTCATCACGTTTCTTACCTAATAACAGACTACCATCAGCTAAAAACATAAAATTTTGCCAATTGCGTTTAAACACATCAAAGCTGGTTTCGATAATATTATCGCGGGCGATACAAAAATACACTGTAGTATTAGCCTGCCAACCTAAGTGCGCAAGGATCTCCGCTGGCAATTGCTCAGCGCCGGCTTCCCATGCTGCTTCCCAGTGAATAATTTGCGAGAAATTGTCTTCGTTACCACACCAGTCTGTTTTTTCAAAAAAATCAGGATGGTCATGTTCACGGCTCACCATGGTGCTCCATAAAACAGCGGCACGCTCATGGCTCATAGGTTTAATTAAGGCAAGGTCTTGTTCTGTTACTGGCGCATCTTTATGACGAAAAACCCACGCTTTTTTGTAATCATCTAACGAAATATAGTTCATAGTATTGGCAAATTAGTTAGCATTAAAAGTGCAAAGACAAATTATACAAGAGATCAAAACATGACTACAGCAATAAAACCACATACCCTCAAATCAGGCATATACCAACACTACAAAGGCCCAAAGTACAAAGTTCTATACGTCGCCACTCACAGTGAAACAGACGAACAATTAGTTATCTACCAAGCCTTGTATGGTGAGTTTGGCATGTGGGCACGACCACTGAGTATGTTTAGCGAAACCGTCGAGAAAGACGGCCAAATTATTCCACGCTTTAGCTACCTTGGTGAAGCCGATTAACTATGGCATGATAGGCATATTGTTTACTGCTCAGACCAGATAGGTATTTACGTGCAATTTAATTCTACTGATAACTACATCGCAAGTTCAGCGTTAAAACAAGCGGTTAATGCGGCTATTTTGCTGGAAAAGCCACTTTTGATCAAAGGCGAGCCCGGCACAGGTAAAACCATGCTGGCTGAGGAGTTGGCTAAAAGCTTAGACACCACACTTATCCAATGGCATATCAAATCGACCACTAAAGCGCAGCAAGGCTTATATGAATACGATGCGGTATCACGCCTACGCGACAGCCAATTAGGTGATGCCCGGGTAAACGACATTGGCAACTATATTATTAAAGGCAAGTTGTGGCAGGCATTTACCTATGGTGAAGAACATAACAAATGCCCGGTATTATTAATTGATGAAATAGACAAAGCCGACATCGAATTCCCGAACGACTTACTATTAGAACTCGATAAAATGGAATTTCATGTTTATGAAACCGGTGAGCGTGTAATCGCAAAACAACGCCCTATTGTGATCATCACCTCAAACAACGAAAAAGAACTGCCCGATGCCTTTTTACGCCGTTGTTTTTTCCATTACATTGATTTTCCATCTAGTGACGAAATGCAGCAAATTATCGATGTTCACCACCCACACGTAAAACAAGATTTAGTTCGCCAAGCGCTAGAAGTATTTTTTAATCTACGTGAAGTCAACGGCATTAAGAAAAAGCCTTCCACCAGCGAGTTACTTGATTGGTTAAAACTGCTTATGGCTGAAGACATCGATGCAAAAACTCTGCATGACAAAACTCAAAAAGGCGGTTTAATGCCAATGTTTGGCGCACTACTTAAAAATGAACAAGATATCAGCTTAATTGAAAAACTTGCCTTTATGAGTCGCCGTTAAGATGTTGGTTGCGTTTTTCTTCAAACTGCGTGAATACCGTTTACCTGTTAGTTTGCGCGAGCTGCTTGATTTGATCAACGCGCTAAAAAAAGGCGCGGTATTTGCCGATGTTGACGGATTTTATTATTTAGCCCGTACCATAATGGTTAAAGACGAAACCCACTTTGACAGGTTTGATAAAGCGTTTGCTGATTACTTTAGCGGCATTGCCGATATCGACTTACTCGAGAGCTTAAAACAGCAGCACAACTTACCTGAAGATTGGCTGCGCAAAGAGTTTGAAAAACACCTAACCGATGAAGAAAAAGCCCAACTTAAAGCCATGGGCGGCCTTGATGAGCTAATGAAAACCCTCAAAGAGCGCCTAGAAGAACAACAAAAACGCCACGCTGGTGGCAATAAATGGGTGGGCACGGGTGGTACATCGCCATTTGGCGCGTATGGCTATAACCCTGAGGGCGTGCGCATTGGTCAAGACGGCAACCGCAATCGCCAAGCAGTAAAAGTATGGGATAAACGCGAATACCGTAACCTAGATTCCGATCGTGAAATTGGCTCACGCACTATTAAGCTCGCCCTTAAAAAACTGCGCAAGTTTGCTCGCACTGGCGCCAGTGACACCCTCGATTTAAACGAGACCATTCGTGCTACCGCCAAACAAGGCGGCATGCTGGATGTAAAAATGGCACCAGAGCGCCACAACGCGGTAAAAGTATTGATGCTGTTTGATATTGGCGGCTCAATGGATGACTATATTCACACCTGTGAAGAATTATTTAGCGCCGCGCATAGCGAGTTTAAACACTTAGAATTTTACTACTTCCATAACTGTTTATACGAACACGTATGGCAAGATAATCAGCGCCGCCATTCCAACGTCATCGACACTATGACGCTGATCAACAAATTCACTAGTGACTATAAAGTGATCTTTGTTGGCGACGCCACTATGGGCCCGTATGAAATTGCCTACCCCGGCGGCTCAGTGGAACACTACAACGAAGAGCCCGGCAGTGTTTGGCTTGCCCGTATCACTAATCACTTTGATAAAGTCGCCTGGCTCAACCCACAACCGGTTGAACACTGGCGTTACTATCAATCAATTGATTTTATAAAGCAGCTAATGAACAACCGCATGTACCCACTGAGTTTAGATGGCATAAGTAATGCGATTAAAGAGCTGAGTTGAAACTAATGTGGCTCAATCCTGAGAAGTTTAATCTTTCTATTGTTAATTTGCCTAACAGCGTCGGCTAGTGAGGCTTTAGATTCAAACAACTTTTCTTTTATTAGTAATGTATCAACTTCTTAACAAAGACAAAAAACTGGCCCTGTGTTTTCTCGCTAATTGATATTGAGCATTTAATTTCACTAGAAAATTCATCACCTACGCTATACATTCCAATTAATAGTGAAGTAGCTTTTTCTCTATTTAAATCAGTAAGATTACTAAAACTAGATTCCAGCTCAATTGCTTTATCTAAACAATTCATTGTTGCCGAAAAAGTATGATTTTTATTTCGAACGGCTTCACTAGCGATATAAACTCCATAATTTCCTTTATAGCGATGCTTTAGATTTAAATACTCGGTTCTACTTTCATCTGTATCAACCCAAACTTCCCCTATTTGCCGATAATAGTCATACGGAACATAAGTTAAGTTTAATAGTGTATAAACAAAACCACCAGAAAATGTTTTTAAATGCCATTTGGCATATATATTTAAAGGATGTACCATTATTAACAACAAAATCAATGTTGGTGTAATATATTTTATTTTCACCGTTGCATTCTCTGTTTATCAGCGAGCACGTTGTAATATTGTTTTATTACTTCATCAACGTAATCCTGACAGTTATTAGTTACAACATTATAGTTTTTCATGTCAAATGAAATTTGAGCGCGAGCTTCTGCTTTTTTCATTAAAGCATCATCATATTCTTTGCTTTTGCAAGAATATGCACTTGTCTCAGAGTCTGTATAAGCGAACCCATCAGCGAACAACCCATCACCAGAAAAGCCACTATTGGTTCCATCCTTATACAAAATCTGCTCATGAAAAATTCCTATATTAGTGTTTGATACGCCACTAGTTCTAAAGCCTTTAAATCCATTTAACGGTCTTGTACATATTTTTGCTAAACCGAATGGATCTATAAAGCTCACCGGATTACCACTAACATACTCGTAAGTATTAATGCCACCCGCTAAACCAATCGGGTCAGACTGAATGTATCTCCCCAATTCGGGATCGTAATCCCTAAAGTAGTTGTAATATAAACCGGCTTCAGCATCGGCATATTGACCAGGGAAGCGTAATGCCATTTCTTCTGAGAGCTCATTTTTAGTTTCAACTAACTTACCAAAAGGTGTATAGTAACCAGTCCAAACAGGTTCGCCATTACTGTTAGTTATTGCAACAGGCGCATCTAAATGGTTAGTATGGATGTAATAAATTTCATCCGCTGTTACAAATGCGATACGCTTACCATTTAAATAGATATATTCAATTAACGGTTTACCACTGCCATCCAATTCCGCAATTAACATACCTGATGAATCATATTGATAATAACGTTGATTACTACTGTTTTTTTCATCTATAACAGCATAATTACTATGAACAAAACTGAGCTCTGCACCATACCAAAAGCTAAGCCAATCACCTTGAGAGTTATCTAAAACCCACATAGAACCCTCTGGTGCTGTACCTCTTTTCTCAGAGCTACTGGTATTACTTGCTCTGACATTAACATTGCCTGTTCTAGTATTTGCAATTTCAAAACATTGCTCTATAGATCCCTCTAAATATCCTCTTCCGTATACCCAACGTTGCTCATTTTGATACCAAATACGTCGCCAATTTCCTTGCAGGCCGGTTTCAACATACTTTTGCCCGACTTTTATATAGCCAACTTTTGTACTGTTTTTATCAGGCTCAGACCGAACCTTCACATTTTTAATGACTTCAACTACTTTGCAGTGGTCGTTTTGATTTGAGTTAGCTGTTTGCCATTGTTTGTTAGTTCGTTGACCAAGAAAATTATATTGGTAGTCATATTCAACTGTACCGGATTTAGTTTTTATTAAACGCCCAGCTTGATTGTGCTGATAGGTTCTTGTGCCATCATTAAGCGTATTTCCTATAGCATCATATGATCTATTTACGCCATTCACGCTGTTTAATACGCCATCGCTGTAGGTGTATGGTATTTATACCGAATTAACTACTTTGTTTGTGCGATTGCTAATACTGTCGTAAGTGTAGCTTAAGTCACCGTAGCGGCCTTGTGCGTTTGTTAACCTATCAATCAAATCATATTCATAACTTTGCGATAAACTCGAATGCAATAAGTCATCAATTGACTGAATATTAAGGTAGTTATAAATATATTTTTTATCAAATGTATCAGTCACCTTTTTATTAGTCAGCCGATAAGCATTATCATAGCCTTGTTCTAGGGTTAGGCTATTTCCGTACTCTAAATGACTTAAAGGGCCATAAGGTAAGTAATCAAGATTAGTTGCAATAATATTGCTTGTGTTATTTTTTTGAGCAGTAACGCTAATTATATTCCCTATAGAGTTATAACTATAATTTACAATCATTCCACTTGGGTATGTTTGCTGCGATAAATCACCAACATTGTTATAGTTATATTTAACGATCTGTACAAAGTCTGTGCCAGTTGGTAGGTGTTTTGTTTCTTTTATCTCACCATGTGGTGTATAAAAATACTCTGTAATTCCTGTAGAATCAGTAACTTTAGTTAACTGTCCGACACCATTTTGATCTGCTCCAGCCAGACTGGACACTTCATTAAGCGACATTTTTATTTTCAAAGTTAACTGGACTTAGATACCCGAGAGCACTGTGCCTTCTTGTCCGATTATAATCAACCTCGATGTATTCAA
>NZ_JACJFH010000098.1:0-17304 GCF_014164495.1 Pseudoalteromonas sp. SG41-5
AAACAAAGAAGTGTCCATTTTACTAATATGGACTGCATTATTAGGCTCATATACGGTGTTAAAAAATAAGCTAAGAGATACTCGTATTGAAACAGCGCTTGAGATCGCATGCAAATAAAAGAAATTAGAGTCTTGTTTATACGGCATTAAATCTGGCGTTGTATCTCTTTGATAACCATATAAACCCATATTGTAATAACTCAGGCTTTCACCCATTAAAATTACAATATTTGCATCCGCAGGTTCGCCTTTGCTCAATTGATAAGGTTGATAGCTAGGCATTTCTTTACGTAATCCCAGAATCATTTTTAACTGGCGAGCGCTAAAGAATGACACACTGTATAAGCCATTTTTCATAGCTGAGTGCGCAATATTAGGCTGGTATTTTTGAGAGCTCTTAGAACCTAAAGACTGTAAAAAGGGTAACGTGAGCAATAATACAAACAACACCGAGATATAAGGTACGGTAAAACTGGTTTTATGGTATTTGTTATAGGTGAAATACGCTAAGCCATAAAATGCCATGGATAAAAAGAACGCTGGTAGCATAAATTTCAAACCATCAGCAAAGCCAATTAGTGCATCATGCATTTCACCCATCATTAGCACCATATCAAAAGCACTGTAAAAGCCGCCAAAGTATTGGAAGTACATCAGTTCAGAGGCCTGCATTAGAGCCATTATCAGTAAAACAATATTGTTAAGTTTAGGGGTGCGGCTTAACAGCATGAAGACCATTAACAGTAAGGTAATGATAATGCTTTTGAAGTTATAACCGGCCAAGTAGTTATGATTAAACAAGCCATAAATGACATCCGGCATCAGTGCGAATGCCCATAGGGCCAAAAGCGTTAAGAGGGTATGTTTAAATTGTTGCACGTGCAGTTCCACTATTCAGGTTTGCAGGCATTGTAATAAAAATCACATGCAAAGGCATGAGTATTTGAAATAATGTATGAATTTTAACTATTAGGTTTTATACCTCTTTGGTCTGATGCCTTTTATTGCTTCTTTATGATGTGCTCACTCTCAGTAAATAAAGATATTTATGAAAAAGATCTTTATTTTTTTACACCTGCAAGATCAGTACACTAGCATTCGGCTGTCGTGCATTTGTGCGTTCAGTGTTGATTGTATTTTCCTTAAAAATGCTTGTTAATATGTGGTATATATTAGTTACCTGTAAGGTAATATCAATTAGTATACTTTTAGTAACCTAGTTACATTTTTAGGAGAGTTAATGGGCGGCAAGTGGAAAGGCTCGAGTATTTATCATCTAAAAGGTGGGCTTGTTCGCTTTAATGATTTAACTCGCCTGTTAGGAGAAGTGAGTGAAAGCTCTTAATATAATGAAATATAAAGAGATATTACTTTGAACTACTTAGCTCATCTTTATTTAGCGCAGCCTACAGCAGACTCGCACTTTGGCAACTTGCTTGGTGATTTTGGCGGCAATAGGCATGTAAAGCAATTGCCAATCACGGTAAAAAATGCACTAGATAACCACTATCTAGTCGACAAGTTTACAGATACTCACCCTTTAGTGAAAGAAGCTAAACAGTATTTTTCGCCTCAGCGTAAACGCTTTGCGGGTGTCGCTATTGATGTGGTGTTCGATCATTTTTTAATTCAGCATTGGCAACGGTTTAACGATCAACCGCTAAGTGACTTTAAGCAAATCAGTTATAGGCTTTTGGGTAAGCGTACACCCGTTATGCCGCCAAGAATGCAAAGTGTTGTAAAACATATGACGCAGAATGATTGGTTTAAAGAATACGAAACCGTCGAAGGGGTCGGGGTTGCACTTGATAATATTGCCAAGCGCATTCGCTTTACTAATACGTTTTCTGGCGCTGCTGCTGATATAGCCCGACACTACACTGAATTAGATGCTATGTTTTTAGCGTTTTTCCCTGAATTGATTAAACATGTTAAGCAACGAGGTCTTGAAGGAGCTCAAGATGCTAGTGTGTAAACTTTTTAAATGTAAGTCAGGTTCTAGCCTAAAATGATGCAATATTGATAATTAGCTTTTGATGGAATAAATTCTGACCAACAAAAAGCTCGCATCATACTAAAAACGGCTTGATTGATGGCTACTATCTGACTTAATCATCAGGCCCCTTTAGGGTGAAAACTAAATGCTTGCGCATGTCTTTTAAAATAACGCCTTTTTTAAGCATTGCACCACTTAAACGTTTTTGCCACTTTAATAAGTCAGGCTCTGCCGCTGTTAACGCCTGCTGATTCTCAAACTGAAAACACATTAGTAAAGAGCCTGGAAATAAGTGATATTCCACGTCAAACCAGCATTGCAGCATGCCAGTGAGTTCATTACGGCCTTGCTCTTCAATTGCATCAGCAACTTTAAGTACCAGTGCTTGTTGTTTTATTTGCACCGCAGAGAGTTTTTTCATCGTTTTAATCCAGTTAGAGGCCAAAGATATAGCCAGATGAGCGGATTATAACCGAGCTTGTCGACTGGCAACAACTTTGATAGTAGTTTTAGCCGAAACCACCTTATTATTTGATGTTAAAGCGGCTTATCGTAGGCATAAAGCGTGTTATTTTTTTACCAAGAGGGTGCTGAATAGTTTTTTGATCGCAACTTCCCTTGCTTTAGTGAGGGGGTGAATATAACTCAATCGTAAAAAGTTTTTATATTGCCCTGATGCTGAGAAAAGTGAGCCCGGGGTCATGACGATACCTTGTTGTAGTATTTCATTGTAACTTTTTTGGGTATCTATTGACTCATCTAACTCGACCCACATAGATATGCCGCCATTAGCTTGTGTAAAGCGTATATCCTCAGGCCAATGGGTTTGTAAAAAATTAATCAGCTCTGCTTGTTGTTGTTTAATTGCATATACGTGCTTATTTAGGTAGCGACGATAGTGACCATCTTCTATAAAAGTGGCTAATCCTTGTTGAATCGACCCACATGAAGAAAGTTGCGTAACGAGTTTAAGTTGAGTGATTTTATCATGCCACTTTCCTCCAAAAACCCATCCGATACGTAAATCTCTTGATAAGCTTTTTGAGAATGAACTACACAAAATTACTTGTCCTTGGGTGTCGAGACTTTTTAAAGACTCACTAACAAAAGGAGGAAAAGCCAGATCGCCGTAAATGTCGTCTTCGATAATACAAAAATCACTTTTCACTGCCAATTTAAGTAGCTCTTCTCTTGCTCTATGAGGCATACATGCACCTGTTGGCGTTGAGTAATTAGGTGAGACGACACATGCTTTTATGGGCCACTTGGCTATTTTTTTTGTCAGATCGTCAATGCTTATGCCGTGCTCGGGATCGCATGCTACTTCTATTATTTTTAGGTTAAGTTGTTCTAATATTTGCAATACCCCGTAAAAAGTTGGCGATTCAACAGCGACAGTGTCGCCTGGCGAACACGTGGCCATAAGAGAAATAAATAAACTGTGCTGACAGCCATTGGTAATGCAAAGCTCATCAGGTTTTTGGTTTAAACCACCATAGTGGTTAATTATTGCGTGCTTCAAACGCAAATCACCATCAGAACTATTATAGTAAAATGCTTTTTGACTTTGAGAAGAACGAAATGCTTTGTTTAAATGTCGATTAAGAACGGTTAAGTGAGTAGCATCTTCCTGCGCGCCAGCACTTGGTAAAATATCAAAGGCAGCACTGCGCGTCATAATGTCTTTTAAAATCGCAGGTACTGACACATTGCGTGGAGTAGATGATGTTTTGATTTGTTTTGGTAGCACTCGTTTAGGCGGCTTTATTTGCGTTACAAAGTAACCTGATTTAGGTTTTGCATAAATAAGTCCTTGTGATTCCAAGCGATGTAACGAATGTAATACGGTTGCTTTTGATAGGCCCTGTAGTTTGCAAAGCTCTCTCACTGAGGGCAACTTGCCTGTTGGAGTAAAGCTGTTAGCGTCAATTTTCTTTTTTAAGATAGCCTCAAGCTCTGTATATTTGAACTGTTTCATGCTCTCGCTCGTAGTGACAATCTGTACTCATTGTAAATTATTTTTCTGTGCCTGTACTGTAAAAAAAAGATATATACCATAGGTGATAAGTTTAATGTTTGCTCTGTAATTAACTAGGAGTAGGTTGGCGTTATGATAGATTTTACTGCTATTGATTTAGCTCGTATACAGTTTGCATTTACAGTCTCTTTTCATATTATTTTTCCAGCAATAACAATTGGCTTGGCAAGTTACCTTGCGGTACTTGAAGGGCTTTGGTTATACACGCGAAAGCCGATATACATGACGCTTTGTCGTTTTTGGATGAAAGTGTTTGCGGTAAATTTTGCTATGGGAGTGGTATCCGGCATCGTAATGGCTTATCAGTTTGGTACTAACTGGAGTCAGTTTTCTAATTTTGCTGGAGCTATTACGGGGCCATTACTCAGTTATGAGGTGATGACTGCGTTTTTCTTAGAAGCTGGCTTTCTTGGCGTTATGCTTTTTGGTTGGAATAAAGTTGGCGAAAAGCTTCACTTTACATCCACCTGTTTAGTGGCAATCGGTACGTTGATTTCAATGACTTGGATTTTGGCTTCTAACAGCTGGATGCAAACACCTCAAGGCTATGAAATTATTGATGGCCGAGCGGTTCCGGTTGACTGGTTTGAGATAATATTTAATCCTTCATTTCCTTATCGTTTAGTCCATATGGGCTTAGCCGCTTTTTTAGCGACAGCCTTGTTGGTAGGCGGATCTGGTGCATGGCATTTATTAAAAGGCTCGCACACTCAAGCGGCAAAAAAAATGTTGTCGATGGCAATGTGGATGTTGTTAATTATCGCACCATTGCAAGCTTTTGTAGGAGACGAACATGGCCTAAATACACTTGAGCATCAACCAATGAAAGTGGCAGCAATGGAAGGGCATTGGCATGAATCAGAACCAGGCGAAGGTGTCCCCTTAGTTTTATTTGGTTGGCCAAATATGGAAGAAGAACGCAACGACTACGCAATAGAAATACCGCGCGTAGCTAGCTTAATTTTAACGCATAGTCTTGATGGCACCATTGCACCATTAACATCTGTACCTCCTGAAGATCGCCCTTATGTACCAATTGTATTTTTTAGTTTTAGAATTATGGTCGCCTTAGGGTTATTGATGATTTTATTAGGCATAACAGGGTTAGTGTTACGTAAAAAAGGCCGATTATACGAGAAAAAATGGTTCTTAAGGTTTTGTGTTGTAATGGGCCCTGCTGGGTTGATTGCGATGCTAACAGGCTGGTTTGTCACAGAGGCTGGACGACAACCTTGGGTTGTATATGGGTTACAAAGAACGGTTGATGCAAGCTCTGCTCATTCGATGACGGCAATGAGTTATTCATTACTTACTTTTGTTGTTTTATATGTGTGTGTGTTTGGGGTCGGTGTGCGTTATATGTTAGCACTTATCAAAAAGGGCCCTGAACAAGTGTATGACAACGATAATAAAGATGATTTAAATAAACGCCCGGCTCGTCCGTTATCAGCGGCCGATGGTGTTGAGCTTTAGGAGATTAAATGATGGATTTTGATTTACCGAGTATCTGGGCACTCATTATTGGCTTTGGGTTAATGATGTATGTGTTTTTAGATGGTTTTGACTTAGGGATTGGCCTACTTTTTCCGCTGGTTAAAAATAAATATGAAAGAGATATCATGGTTAACTCCGTTGCCCCAGTTTGGGATGGTAATGAAACGTGGCTAGTGCTTGGCGGGGCAGGCTTGTTAGCTGCGTTTCCTATGGCTTACTCAGTCATATTATCAGCCTTATATGGGCCTATTTTAGTGATGTTATTTGGCTTAATATTACGAGGTGTTGCGTTTGAATTTCGCTTTAAAGCGACTGAGTCTCACCGTCCATTATGGGATAAGTTATTTTTTGTAGGCTCGTTTATGGCAACCTTTGCTCAAGGTGTAGCAATGGGCGCTGTTATTATTGGTTTTCCTGTTGAAAATGGTGAGTTTGCTGGTGGATCTTTAGACTGGTTAACACCATTTAGCTTATTTACAGGGTGTAGTTTACTGTTTGCTTATGGCTTATTAGGTGCCACTTGGTTAGTGGTTAAAACAGAGCATAATTTGTATAAACAAATGCGTAAACTTATTAAGCCATTAACTATTTTATTAGCCTTGTGCATGTTAGGTATCAGCATTTATACACCACTGATCAACGCTGATGTAAAAGCAATGTGGTTTAATTGGTCAAATATTGTATATCTTGCTCCTTTGCCAATTATTACTGGTATTTTTGTTTTATTATTACTGGGCTCAGTAAACTCAAGTAAACACTATCGGCCATTTATTTATGCGCTGTGTATGTTGTTTATGGGATATTTAGGCTTATGTATTAGCCTTTGGCCAAACATTATTCCACCAAGTGTGTCTATTTATGAAGCCGCAGCGCCTGAATCAAGTTTAAAATTCACTCTGGTTGGCGTTGTTATCATCGTGCCATTCATATTGGCCTATACGTTTTGGTCTTATTATGTATTTCGTGGCAAAGTTATTGATACCGAGGGGTATCACTAGTTATTCAATGCTATTGCACTATTTAGCGAAGGCTTTGTGGAGGGTATATGAAAAAGCATCTTCATCAATTTAAATGGTTAATTATCATTTGGGTCTTGAGTGTTGCTTCATTATTTTTAGTGTCTCTTTTGATCCGCTTTTTGATGACTCTTGCAGGAATGAAGTAATACCGTTAGTTAAATTACGGGGGCTATTTTTAACAAAGAATAGTCCCCTTTTTTATATTCTCATTACTTTTATTAAGACTTGAGTTGCTTGGATAAAAAAAGAGTTGTTACATCCGCTATCTTTATCAGTGCTTCTTTGTCTGCATAGTCCCATGACACTTTTGAGTCAACACTTTCACAACAAATTACGCCTAACGGTTTGTCATCTATAAAATAGATATAATCAAGTAAGGAATACACATTGAATGGTTCAAAATAGGATTTATTTAAGTCCTTTGTTACTTCGTTGTTCCTTGCATCCGATGCATCAAGTACTTGGTTACCTAAAATATAATTAAAGTATGCAGGAAAATCCTGAGCTTTTAAAACCATGTCATTTGTTACTACCTCATTTTCATCAAGGCATATTAAACAATTTATCGCAGTATATTCGTGGTTTAGTAACCAAAGGCTAACTCTATTTGCATTTGGAATTAGCTTTTTTAACTCTTGGCATGTCTGATTTAGTTTATATTTGCTTGAAATATTAGGATCACTAATTTTAACCGCTAGCTTTTTTAGATTGAGGTTATTAGGGTTGTAAATATTAAGTAAGCTATTTAATTTATCTTTATCAAATGGTTTAGCTAAATAACCATCCATACCAATGTCTAAATAATGTTCAATGTTTTGTTTCAAGGTGTTAGCTGTCAAGGCTATAATTGGGGTTGTTTTATCTCCTTGTTGTGCCCGAATTGCTTTTGTGGCTTGTACTCCATCCATTACTGGCATTTGGATATCCATAAAAATCAAATCTACAGGGTTTGTATTAAAGTAATCAACACACTCTTTACCGTTTTCTGTGATTACTACATTGGCGTTATGCGCTTGTAGCATTTTACTTACGATGAGTTGATTTATTTTATTATCTTCGGCGATTAGAATGGTGCACCCTTGTAAATTAGTTATTTCTTTCTTTTGTTTTAATGAATCATACAATAGATGATGTGTTTCAAAGCTCTGTTGATACGTAAATATAGAGCCTTCGCCTTCTTTACTTGTAAAGCCGATTTTACCTTTCATTAGTTGACTTAACTTGGCACAGATTGATAAGCCAAGCCCTGTGCCCCCATAACATCTTGATATAGATGCATCTGCTTGATGAAAATCTTGAAATAAGTTTTGTTGTGCTGCTTCGCTGATACCAATACCTGTATCAATAATTTCAAATAAAATATCCTGTTCAATTAATGAACTACTTTGAACGCTGACTTTGAGATTTACTTGCCCTTGGTTTGTAAATTTAATCGCGTTTGAACACAAGTTATTTAGAATTTGTGAGATCCTTACAGGATCACCTTTTAAAGTTGCTGCCACCTTCTCATCAATATATAAAGTAAGTTTAATGCCTTTAGCTGATGCTTGTTTAATGAGAGGCTTGAAGAGATCGTTAACAACCTCTTTAAGATTAAAATTGATATTTTCGATATCTAGTTTGCCAGCTTCAATTTTTGAAAAATCTAGAATGTCATTCACAATACTTGAGAGTATATTGGCTGAGTTTAAAATACTTTTCAAAGCGTTATCTTTTTCTAAACTCGTTTCTTCAGCTAGGCCAAATTCAGCTAAATTTAAAATACCGTGTAGTGGTGTTCTAAGTTCATGGGTCATATTTGCTAGAAATTGGCCCTTTAAGGTGTTGGCACTATCAGCTTCTTTTTTTAGTACTTCAAGTTCTTCATTATGTATTTTTTGTTGTTCTAGAGCTGATGTTAATCTTCTGTTGTTTAATCTAAGTTCAAGTTGAGTGATAACTTCTCGACCTAGTATCGTCAGAGCGTTAATTTGGTTTTGATTTAGCTTTTTGGGCTTATCGCTAATAACACAGAGTGTGCCTATAGTATTTCCTTTTGGGGTTACTAACGGGGCGCCTGCATAAAATCGTATGTTTGGATTATTAACAACTAGCGGGTTATCATGAAAGCGCTCATCGAGTAATGCGTTCGGTATTTCAAAAATGTGGTCTTGCAGTATTGCATGGGAGCAAAATGCAATCTCTCTCTCAGTTTCATCAACATCAATACCGTACTTTGACTTAAACCACTGTCTTTGCGGATCTACTAAGCTAATGAGTGAAATAGGCGTTTCACAAATTTCAGAAGCAAGTTGAGTTAAATCATCAAATACTTGTTCGGCTTTGGTATCTAATATTTCATACTCATACAAGGCTTTTAGTCTAGACTCTTCGTCTGCTGGGATTTGCGCTGTTTTCATTGCATTGCTCAATATTTATGTCCACTAAATATAGGATTAATTTCAGGGTAATAGCAACTTTCAGATTAAAATCGCATGAAAAAGGTAATATCTATGCATTTCTCCAATAGAGCCTTATAGGCCTAGCTCTTTTAGCTGTAGAATTAATCTATTCAGTGGCTCGAAATAAAACGTATTGAGTGCAATTAAAGCCTTGTTGTTTTACTAGAATAAATAACTCGAATATAAAAAAATTCAATGGAAGTTGTTTATTTTATATTGCGTGATATTATCCATCTTATTAGGGACAAAAATATAAGGATATGAATATGTTAAAAATTAAGAATATTGCTTTAGCGACTGCTTTAGCGTCTATATCGTCACTTACACAAGCTGCTGTATTTGATGGTGCCTCTCATTGCTCTGAAGATACAGTTTATAAGTCACAAGCCGTTAATAATCTAGCTGCTTCAATAGGTGATCTAGCTGCACTAAAAGAAGTAACTCTAGAAAAAACTGGTACTACAGAAAATGGCTACTTTACTTTTGATCCTCAATTTTCACGCTCTGAGCGTTATTTCAACTGTAGCATTCCTTTAAATGACACGATTGGTAATTTTGAGCTTAAAGTTCATGGCATTACTGAAGGTTTAAATAGCTCAAACGGCGGCTGCTTAATTTCACGTGTTCGTAAAGTAAGTGATGGCGGGCAAGAGAAGTGGTTTAAGTATGCTACAGGTAAGGGCTTTGACTGGATTGATATTGCTGACACTGCAAATAGCTCAAAGCAGTTTGTATCGTATGTAACAGCTCTTGATAATAATTTTGAAAGTGATGCTGTTCTTAGTTTGAAATGCCGCACTACATGGCAGCACGGCTCTGTTGCTATTGGGCAAATAGAAATCAATAATCAATAATATAATTAAAACTTAGTCCCTAATAATAAGGCTTAGAATCACTTCTAAGCCTTTTTTGTATTTGTTACTGTTCGGTTAAACTTAGCCACTTAATTAAGAGCTGTTTTATTTAACAAACACTTATAGCAAGCACAGTTTAAAAACGCGCTCTTACACCTATACTAAATGAGCGACCTGGAAGTGGTGCTTCGTCTTTTAAGTAAGATGAATGCACGCGCGCTTCTTGATCGGTTAGATTGTCGGCTTTTAAATACAATGTCATGTCAACGTTACCTAAATCAAGGTAGTAGTTAGCAGCGGCTGATAGCATGGTATAGCCGTCGGTGGTGGTTTCGTTTGCGGCAATTTTATCTTGCTTACTGTTGCGAGTGACTTCTACTTCAGTGTGCCAATTACCGTATTCATAATGTATTGAAGAACCAACACGTAATGGTGGGATCCTTGGTACGTTACCGCCTTTATCTAGTTTAGCGCGGGTATAATCCGAAAACACATCCAGACGCCATTGTTCGTTTAAGTGCCAGTCAACTTGTGCTTCAAAACCATACAGCTGTGCATCTTGCTGGGCAAAGAGTACAACAGGTAAACCATCGGTTTCTTCCTCTGATCCTGCGCCGCTACTTTGTAGTTGTTGGTAATCTTGCGCCGTAATAAACTCACCATCACTGAGAACAAGGTTACTAACGTCTTCGTATATGTAGTCATTCACTTGGTTTTGGAACAGGCTTAAGCTTGCATTCCAGTTGTCAGTATTATAACGATAGGTTGCATCTATATTATTAGACACTTCTTTATTCATGCTTTGGCTGTTTTGCACCACCGAATAATTACCGTTATCGTTAGTAAGATTAAAACCACCACCTACTTCGTAAGTGCCAGATCCAATGTGTGGGCCATATGCAAAAATTTCAGATGAAGAGGGGGCGCGTTCTGAATATGCATAATTAAATGCTAATGAGTGCTTGTCGTTAATGCTCCAAACTACTCCTGCAGAGCCTGAAACCGCCGTGTAATCTTCATCTGCAAATGAGATGCTATTATCGGTTGATAGCTCATCAAAAAATTGGTTATTCACTTTATGGGTTAGTTGCTCCACGCGTGTACCAAGCTGCCACAATAAAGCACCTGTTTGTTTTTCTTCCATTAAAAATGCGGCTAAACTGTCGGTTTTTGTTGGTGGTGTGAAGGCCTCTTCGCCAATCGCTTCAAAATCACTTTTGTTATAATGTAAGCCCATTATGCCGTGCCAACCATAAACCGCGCTGTGCTCTGCCCATAATCTAGACTCGATACTTTCATTTTTAAAAGTAGTGCCTATTTCAGTCCCTTCAATTTCTGAGTGTTGGTAATCAGTATATGCATTTTGCCAATGCACCGATTTTATAAAACCGTCAAGATTATTCCAATCAACAACACCTTGATAGCGGTCTTGTTTTAACTTAATAAATACACCATTTTCACCCGGTAAACCGTATTCTGAGTCCATTGTTCCATAGGCAAAAGCAACCCGAGTATCGTCAGTGATCCAGCCAGCTCCTAAGTTATAACCGTGTGCATCGATTGCTGAGTTTGAGAGTTTAGTACTGCCACCATGTTCATTAATATCAGCGGGAACAGGTATTTTATAGTCACCGGTATTACGGTTGTAAGCATCAATATGAACAGCAAAGTCACCCGTTCCGGCATTTAAATCAGTAGATGTTGTTTTTGAATCTGCTACGTTATCGTACTGAGCAAATACTTCCCCAGTAATACCTTGTTGTCTTTCAATGGGAAGACGGTTATCAACCACATTAACAACGCCGCCAATTGCACCACTACCATAAAGCAAAGTAGCAGGGCCGCGTAATACTTCAATTTGTGTGGCCGTAGAGGTTTCGGTTGATACTTGGTGATCGGGGCCAACGCGTGATGCATCAGATGCGCCTAATCCGTTTTGTACAACCTTGATTCGAGGTCCATCTAATCCTCGGATAATTGGGCTACTGGCAACGGGTCCAAAATAAGAGCTGTGTACACCTGGCACATTTTTTAAGGTTTCGCCAAGGGTTGCTGCTTGGTGCTGATCAAGCTCTTCGCCACTAAGAATTGATACTGGGGTGCTTGATTCAAGTACGGTACGTTTAAGCGGTGAAGCTGTAATAACAATTTTTTCTAAATCGCTTTCATCTTTTTGTATTTGTTTCTCTGCTGCCATTGCGTGTGTACTGATAGCAGTTAATACCGCCAAAACTAATGGTGAATACTTAATTTTCATTATTTAATCTCTAAAATTTGCACTAAAACTGGCTGCTTACCCAATGGCAAACAGTCTTTATAAAACGGTTTTTTAACAGTGAACTTTAAAGAGTATTCGGTGGGTCACGATTACCTGAAAACGCAACGATTGCGCTAAATTGAGGAGAGTGTAAGGCTAAAACAGCGCTGTAGCGGTTGCTTTCAGGTTCAAATATACTGGTGGTAGGAGATATTAAATCGTCAAAATCAAACGAACTTATGCAGAGTTGGCACTCTGTGCTGCTTTGTACTGCGTGAACAGTTGAGTGCCACTGTGAAAAAACACTGAACAGCAGTAAAAGCACCATTAAATATTTTAATAGCGTTTTATTGTGTCTGAGTGAGTGTAAATTCATGTGTTTCATCAAGTGATAGTATAACGTTGTTTTTTTTGCAATGTCGAGAGCTGAATAAGTAAAATAATCTGTTTAATTATAAGTTTTTACTTTGTTATTTATAATCAGTGGTTTATGTTTTATTTTGATAAATAAAACCTCTAGATCAGACATCAATCAGGGAATAGGCCTTGCTTAGTTAGTTTGCCATTTTTTTATCAGTTCAACGCTTTTACCCAAAAACGATAATTTATAGGCTGTCGTTATGAGTGACAACGTCACTAGCGATATAGACTGAGCAGCCATATTTGCTTGCTTTTAAAAGTAAGTTTGCATTTTAGGTAATTTCAAGGTGGAGGTTAGATATTTAAAAATCATACCAATCATACTAAATTAGTGAGCCATATGTTAGAAAAAAGCCGAATCGTTGTACGGTTCGGCCTCATAAACTTACCTTTTTTAATACTTAATTAGCTAATCAGAATAGCATTTTATTTTTTCTTTTCACTCGGGACCGGTTGGCCATATTTAGGCGAACGAGGACCATATAGTAGGCCGTTGTAAGCGTCTGATGAAAGTAAGCGCGTTGATGCGATAGCAGCAATTTCGAAACCTTTGTCTGTTACAGTTTCTGCTATTTGGTTAATTGCTGCCACTACCAGCATGCCTACAAGTCCACCGCCGCCATTATTTTGCTGCTCGGCTGAGGAAGCTCTTGCTTTACCTTGCCACAATTGTTCACCAGTGCGTAAATCGACTAAAGATGCGGAAACAGTTACAGCTGTTTCACTTGAAATTACAACGTAGCTGGTGCCGTATTCTTCAATAGTAATATAAAGCGCCGAGTCAGCACCAAAAATATCGTGTAACTTTTTAATAGGAACTTGATGCACGTCGCTTGCAACTGAAAGGCCATTCCCTTTAAAGGTTTGCTCAACGAGCGCAACAGGAAAAACATAAAAGCCGGATTCTGCAATAGGTGCAACCATTTGGGTCATTACACTGTAAGGCGCTATAACTTCAGGTGTATTATTGAGCGGTGGCAGGATAATAACTGAGTGTGGATCAGCTTGTTTAAACGCTGTGTAATCATGAGCCGGTGGTGACGAAACGCAACCCGCTAATAATGCAAACAGCGCAGTTGCTGTTATTGATTTAAAGTTCAACATGTTAAACGCCTTTCGCAGATTTTAGAAGGAAGTCTATATACTGAACCGACTCTGGGAAAAGTGACTTTTCAGTTTCAAAGTGGCTAGCACCTAAAGTAGGGTCACCTGTTTCAAAGTACAGCATGCCTAAATGAGCATGCAAGCCAGGTGCAACAATTTTACTTTTGTTTGCTGCATCTGCAATAACTTGCTCAAGCATTTTAATTTGCTGTTCAACTGTTACTTCATCTGCTTTTAGGTATGCGTATACGGCTGAGCTGTATTCGCCATAATAATAGATAGGCTCTTTAGTTGAGCTACAGCCTGTAAGCGCAGCACATACTAAGGCTAAAGTAATTAGCCTTTTCATTATTTACTGCCCCATAGGCCTGATTCAAGTCCTGTAACAAGCTTGTTTACGACTTCACGAATGGCTAAATCAAGCACTTTGCCATTTAAGGTTGCATCGTATGAAGCGGTACTACCAAAACCAATAACTTCACGCTCAGATAGGCTGTATTCACCAGCTCCCTGAACTGAGTAGATAACTTCTGATGTAGTAACATCGACAATGTTTAGTGTTACTTTAGCGTAAGCTATTTGTGATTTACCTTTGCCTAATAAACCAAACAACTGTCGATCGCCAATAGCTTTGCGACCAAACTCTGTCACATCACCTGTTACCACAAATTTAGCGCCGCTAATAACTTGTTTTGTACCAGTTAGTTTTGCTTCTTCAGCAAGTGCGGTCATATTATCGCGATCAAGTACACTAAAACGGTTTGTTTGTTGTAAGTGGCTCATTAATGCTGTTTTAGCTTGGCTACCTAAACGGTCTTGCCCAGATGAGAATATGCCATTTTGAAAACTTGAACGGTTAACAAATTGCCCAACTACCAACTTACTTTTAGTGCCACTGTAGTTAGTGTTATAGCTAGCAACTGTTTGGGTTTCAACAACTTTAGATGATGTTGTAGCGCAACCTGCTAAAGTTGATGCTGCAACCGCAGAAATTATTATTGTTTTTATGTGATTTTTGCTTATATGCATAAGGAATTATATCCGTTTAAAATAATTGCAGAAAGTGATTTGGATGCCAATGTTTAATATTTATATTTGTTAGTTAATTACCTATTATAACTACCAATACCATCCACTTTTATAAACAAAAAATTATGTAAAGGCAATGTTATTCTTTACCTTATAGGTACCAGTCAGTGGTAGTCTGATTTTTGTATGATCCAGCAGCAAGGAAAGTTTAAGGAGATGGGGTAGCACTTTTTCATCTTTGAAATAATTTCTGTTTTAATTTATTGAAGCAGTGATTGGTATTATTTCAATTAAAAGTAGGTGGTTGTTTCAACTGCTATCAGTTGTAGAGCTAATAGCAGTATGTTTTATTGTGTTTTAAAGGGCTAATAGGCTTTGCTCTAACATTGCTTGAATTTGTTTGACTATTTTAGCTTCTGTTTCTGGTTCAAACTGCGCTATACGTGGCGTATGGATATGCCCAGTCGGAATATCTGAATTGAGTTGATCGCGCAGGCGAATACTGCGGTACGAAATTTCGTTAGACAGGTAACCACCGCCGCCGCCTTTTACTGCAATCGCATCTTTTAGTTCAGCTAAAGTTTTAGGTTCAAAGGCTTTTTCGAGTGTAACAACTTTATGATTGTCATTTATCGGAAATGGCCCTTTGGCTTGCTGCATTTGCGTGGCGGGCAAACTGAATTGCACAAACTCACTCCCTGGGAGTGGACGGTCGTTTAAACTTGGAATCAGTGGCGCTTTTGCTGTGCCGCCATAGACAATATTTGCATTGTCGGGGGCGGTTACGCTGCGCCGCTTACCTGGAAAGCGTTCAAGGTCAAAGTCTTTACTACCCATGCTAACGGTAACTATCATATCCACGTTATTCAGAGCGTAATAAGGGGCGAGTAGTTCTTCAATAATACCTTGATCAAAGTCTTCATAGCGAACAGGCACCATCACAGTATTTATTTCGGCACTGATACCTTGATAAGTAATTACTTGGCCGTCGAGTAATAATGCGGCCACACCGGATGGATTACTTTGATTGATGTTTCTATCCAGTAAGAATGGATCAAAGCCTGTTAGTAAAATCTTTTTGGTGGTGTTTTTAGAGTAGGCTAGGTCGGTGCGACCGCGACTGCCATTTTCTAACATTGTTAACAATGTGCTTTGCTCGGCAGTTGTTAATGCAAATTCAGGTTTTGTTGTACGGATTATTTTACTTGAAAGTAGGCGAGCCCAGTAAAGTGCTCTGTCATCGTAGCTTTTAGTGACGGTAATGTGTTGTTTGGCGTTGAGCCAGAGTTGGGTTGAGTAATCATGTAGTAAGTCAGTTGCCTGTTTAAAGTTTTTTAGGCTTTTCCAGCTTTGTTCAAATTGCGCGATATCCTCAGAAAATATATCTAAAACTTGTGGCATAGCGGTTGTGGCTTGCTTAATACGCAGCTCTTCAACCGTTGGGTTAGCGCTAAAAACAGAACCCGAAGAGAAGATTAAGCTTGCGGCTAAAAGTCGTTTGATCATGGTTTTCCTATATAAGCAGTTTTAATAGTTTCAATGCAAAGGCTACTATCTGATGTAGAGCGAGTAAGCGCAAATAAATACGTTGAGTATTGGGTCGTAACTCCCACCTTTAACGTTTAATCAGCCCCTAGAGCCTATTTTCATAAACTGTTATCCTTCACTCATTAAGTTATAACTGAGTAAACAGTATGATTAATGATAACGATGTAATTGACACCCTCGCAGAGCTAGAAGCTTTTTTATTACTGATTGATAATGGTGGATTGGGCTTAAAAAATATAGCCGGTGTGGCACTGGCGACCAATAATACCAATGGTCGCCCGTTTGTAGCTGTACTTGATGATAACTATAACTTGTTGTTAGGCCGCTGGGTTACAGATGATGTGTTTGAAAACGGTAAAGAGCTTGTTCGTAGTGGGCCTAAAAAGCTACATTAATTTTGGAAAAGCGATTGAAGGCAGCTATTAACTTACTTAGCTTGGGGGGGGCCAGCCGAAGTGAGCTTAATTTATACAACATTCATTTTTATAAAAATGCGGAGCATAAAGGCGGGGAGTTTAAAACGTATGCGGGCAATGACAAAGGTCATCTTATAGGCTACCTTTCTGAGCGTAAATTATCAGCTGCTCAATTAAAGCAGGTAAATTGAAGCTGTTACCTGCTTTTGTAATATCGAAAATGAATCGCTAGTCTTTTAGTTCAGCTGTTTCGTTTTGCGTTTGAAAGTCTTTAAACAGGTCACCCTGTGGATCCTCGGTATCAAAGACTGCATTGTTTTCTTCATATTCATCATCAATTTCATCGACCACCAACATTTGCTCGTGGGCAGTCGTTTCTTCTATTCGTGGATCCATGGTCGCAGCCAGTGGCGAGTTGGTAACGTCTGATGTGCCTACAACGTAATCACTCGACTCTGGTTGTTCTACTTTTTGTTTCGAATTAATGTAAGTGAGTAATAAGTACATTATCACCGTTAATAATGCGATGGAGGCATAAAGGGCTTGGTGACCAAAATAGGTCATAACTTGTGCATTGGCAGTTGAACCAAGTGCTGCACCGGCTCCAAAAACAACTAATAACGCAGATGACACGCCAACGCGCTCTTCATCTGCAACGCGTAAATTAGCTAAGGCTGAGGATAATGGA
>NZ_JACJFH010000099.1:0-17297 GCF_014164495.1 Pseudoalteromonas sp. SG41-5
GGCCCAGGGGATCTGCATTTGGGTGGGGGATGTATTCGCTTTAACTGCAGATCATTTAGGTCATGTTGATGCTATTTATGATCGCGGCGCATTGGTGGCGCTGCCATACGCTATTCGTAATCAATATGCTCAGCACATAATTACCTTGAGTAATGCTGCACCACAGTTATTGATCACTTGTGTGTATGATCAATCTAAGCGCTGTGGCACACCTTATAGTGTTTCAGCGGCTGAGATACAGAGTAGTTATGCAAAGAAGTACAGCCTAAAAATACTCAGCTGCGAGAAGTTAAGCCAAGGTATTAAGGGCGTGACCCCTGCCAGTATCGTGGTTTGGTTGATGGTATCTAAACCTTAATAAATGCACTTTAGCTGTGCATTTTTGTGGCTAGTTAATTTGGATTTGTGCGTACATTATACTACTACATCGAGCAATTTAGAGGTGAGTATGCAACAAGTAAATGTGTTTTTTTTATCTCATGGTGGCGGCCCATTACCGCTGCTTGGTGAGCCAAGCCATAAAGAGATGGTGACTTGTTTGCAATCAGTTGCCGCTAAAATTACTAAGCCTAGTGCTATTTTAATGATCAGCGCTCACTATGAAGCAAACCCTATTGCAATCACAGCCTCAGCAACACCTAAATTAATTTATGATTACTACGGCTTTCCCGAGCAGGCGTATCAGTTAGCTTACCCTTGTGCTGGTGAGCCAAAGCTTGCTGAACAAGTGCAACAGGCTCTACAAAGCAATGGTATTGCTGCCAACCTTGATACCCAACGAGGTTTTGATCATGGCATGTTTGTACCATTAAAAATCATGTTTCCTGAGGCTGATATTCCATGTGTGCAAATTTCGCTAAACCCGAGCCTTGATCCCGCAATGCACCTCAAAATTGGCCAAGTGTTGCAGCAAATAGAGTATGAAAATTTATTGATCATTGGCTCCCGGCTTTACCTTTCATAACATGCAGGCATTTTTTGCTAAACAAACAACGGCTACGCAAAAGCTCAACCAGAGTTTTGAGCAATGGTTAACTGACACCTTAGCAAACCCTAAGCTTGATGAGTCTGAGCGCAAGCAACGTTTAACTAACTGGAAACTAGCACCAGGGGCACAATTTTGTCATCCACGAGAAGAGCATTTACTGCCTCTACATGTATGTTATGGCGCGGCACAACGCCCGTGTGAAAACGTATACGAGTTAGAAATTTCTGGCAAAAAGGCCAGTATGTATCTTTGGCAGTAGCCGTACTTTGTACGTTTTGGGTTTAACCTAAGAGTTATTGCGACAAACGTTCAGATCTTATAGGTAATTTTTGCTAAAGTGTTGCTAATGCGACCTGTAAATAAATACACGCGCACTAACCCCTTTTAGGATCACTACATGAAATTACTTAAAACCTCTGGGCTGGTTTTGTCGGTACTGGCTGGGCTGTCACTGTTTGGCTGCTCTGTAACACTTGATTCTACGGCTACTACAACAATGACACAAATTAGCAATCCACTGTCGCTTGAACAAATCTATAAAGATAAATATTTCAAGGCACAGCGTAGCACTTACTTTAAATGGCTTGATGATGGCACCGGTTATACAGTACTTGAAGAGCGTGAAAGCGAAAAAGATAAAAAAGACGACGCTGAGAATGCCAAAGCTGATGACGAAAAAGAACACGGCGTAAAAGGTAACGACATTGTATTTTACAATGCCGATGGCACGGGCCGTAAAGTATTAGTTGAGTTTGAAAAGCTACTGCCAGAGGGCGCAGACGAGCCATTTGCAATCGAAAGCTATCAATGGTCAAAAGACGGTAAATGGCTGATGGTATTTACCAATAGTGAGCAAGTTTGGCGCTCTCGTAGTCGCGGGGATTTTTGGTTACTCAATCTTGAGACCAATCAATTACAGCAATTAGGTGGCGCAGATGTTGAACCAACTAAATTAATGTTTGCTAAGTTCTCACCAGATAGCTCAAAAGTGGCTTACGTGCGCGATAACAACATTTATATGCAAGCGGTTGGTAGTAACGATGTAACAGAGCTTACCACCGATGGCAGCGCCACCATTGTTAACGGCAACTTTGATTGGGTGTACGAAGAAGAATTCACCATTGCTGATGGCTTTCGTTGGAGCCCAGATAACAAATCAATCGCCTATTGGCAGCTTGATACTAGCGATGTGAAGTTTTTCACTATGATCAACAACACTGATGAGCTCTACCCTACTCTTAAAGAGTTCCCTTATCCTAAAGCCGGTGAAATCAACTCTGCAGTACGTGTTGGTGTGGTGAGTATTGCCGACAAACAAACCCGCTGGGCAAAACTTGAAGGCGATAACCGCGACCGCTATATTCCTCGTATTAGCTGGGCAGGCACCAGTAAGGAATTAATGATCCAAGACTTAAACCGCCCGCAAAACCACAACAAGGTTTGGCTGTTCGATTGGCAAAAACAGCAATTGACCAAAATTTTAGAAGATAAAGACGATGCTTTTATCGAGTGGTTTTACAAAGCCAACTGGTCAAAAGATGGTAAGTTCTTTATTTGGCACAGCGAGCGCGACGGCTGGCGTCACCTTTATCGTGTATCTCGCGATGGCAAAATCATTATCGATTTAACCCCAGGTGATTACGATATTGTTGATATGCTGGCGCTAAACGAAGATAAAAACGTGATGTATTTTACCGCTTCGCCAGACGATGCAGGTCAACGTTATTTATTTAGTACGTCTTTGGATGGTAGTAGTAAACCTGTACGCGTAACGCCTGCTGAATTTGAAGGTTCAAACAGCTATTACATGTCTAAAGATACCTCATGGGCAATGCACACTTACTCACAATTTGGCACGCCGCCAACTAAAGAGATCATTAAAGTAAGCGATCACAGTAATGTTAAAACCTTAGTTGAAAATAAAGAGCTGAAAGAAAAACTCGCAGAGCAAAGCTTACCAAATCACGAGTTCTTTAAAGTGAATGCGCAGGATGGCACTGAGCTTGACGGCTACATTATGTTCCCTAAAAACATGGATAACAGTAAAAAATACCCAATCGTTTTTTACGTGTATGGCGAACCGTGGGGCTCAACAGTGCAAGACCGCTTTGAAGGCGACAGCTACTTGTATAAATCACTATTAACGCAAAAAGGCTTTATTGTGGCATCGGTTGATAACCGTGGCACGCGAGCACCAAAAGGCCGTGATTGGCGTAAATCGATTTATAAAAAAATCGGCTCAATCACAGTACAAGACCAAGTTGATGCGCTTGATGCCATGGCTAAACGCTGGGATGTAATAGACACCGACCGTGTTGGTGTATGGGGTCACTCAGGCGGCGGCAGCTCAACCCTTAACTTATTGTTCCGCCATGGTGATAAATTTAAAGTCGGTATTGCCTCAGCGCCGGTGCCAGACATTCGCTTGTACGACACTATCTACCAAGAGCGTTATGCGGGTAACCCAAATACCGATCCTGAGAGTTACGACAACACCTCGCCAATTACCTTTGCGAAAAACCTAACTGGTAAACTATTGCTTATTCACGGCACAGGCGATGATAATGTACATTATCAAGGCTCAGAGCGTTTAATTAACGAGCTTGTTAAGTACAACAAACAGTTTGAGTTTTTCTCATATCCAAATCGCTCACATAGCTTACGAGAAGGCAAAGGCACCGCCCTGCACTATCACACTATGATGGCCGAGTTTTTTGAAAAGAACTTATTAAATCAGTAATTTGATTAGTTAGTTTAGATACTAAAAAGCCATAGACTAACAAAAGGTGTGTGGCTTTTTTAATCAGATCGTAATGGGGGTTTACAGCTAAGGTAAAGCTTTTGACCAGTAGAGAGTTAATTTGAAGCAGTGTTAGTGAGCCCTTTAACTTTTTAGATTTCGTTTTTTAATGATTTTATTTTGCACTGGCTAAGTATTTCATCAACAGTATTTGCTATTACATTAGTTGGCACCAATTCCTGTTGATTAGAAGCGTTTAGTGCATTTAATGAAAGAGTGAACATCTCCTCGTCGCTTGCTGCTGACCAAAAGCCTATTAATCTATAATGCTCATTAAACGTAGCTTTCCAAATTGATAGCTTTGCAGTACGTTGCTCCCAAATATAGTTTTTAGAATGTAATAAAGTCACCGTATGAAAAAGCTCCTCTTCCCACATTTTTTCATATCTTTTGTGTGAGTCTTCCACAATTTCAATCTTCGATGCTTCTTTCGCTGAGTTTTTAAATAAAATAGAGTCGTGCTCAGGTCTTATAACTCCTACTGTAACGGTTATTATTTTATGTTCATCTATAAGCTGAAAGTCATATTTGAGGTCATTATCATACTTTTTCTTATTAATTGTGACTGCTTGGCCCTCGATAGAGGATATTTCGCAAAACATACTCGACTGGCTACGCCCATGAGCACTCAATGAAATGAGCAATAAAATTAAACAAAAAAAACTATATTTTGAAATATTGTGTATCACTAAACGATCCTTTTAAATAATTAGTACAAAGAGTTAGAGCTTACATCTGTCTTAATTATTATCTAAAAACTAGACGGAAAGAATAGCATTAGATAAAACCTACGAGCAACGAGGCAAACCATCTGAATTGATGTTTCACTCAGATCAAGGAAGCCAATACGGCGCAAAGAGGTTTTAGTAAAAGTTATTGCGTTACCGGATAAAAAAGCATGAGCCGCCGAGGGAATTGTTGGGACAATGCGCCGATGGAGCGCCTATTTAGAAGTTTAAAAACAGAATGGGTTCCCTCATTGGGTTATAGTAATTATCAAGACGCTGAAAAAGATCTTAGCTTCTTGATGAATTATTATAATTGGCGCAGGCCACATAGCCATAATCACATGGTGTAGCAGAAGAAAAACTTAATTCACTGCTTGGAATTAGTTGACCACAACAAACACAATCTTACCGTGCGTATTTTTAACCAAATCGTAACGGGGTTTACAGTGGGTGCTTAAATCGCCGGTAGTGTTACTGTACTTTATTACCTGATATGGTGATTAAGCTGAGCGATAAAATCGCGTTTTAGTAACGATTTAAACAGGAGTCATTAATGGCAACTACACTGGCGTTTGATGTATACGGTACACTTATAAACACTCATGGCGTGGTGTCGTTACTTGAAAATATGGTTGGCGATAACGCACACGCATTTTCAACTACCTAGCGTGAAAAACAGCAAGAATACTCATTTAGATGGAGCTTAATGCAAAACTATATGCCTTTTTCTGTGTGTACTGAGCATGCGCTTGATTATGCCTGTTTACTGCACAATGCCCGAAAAGACTTGGCAAGATCTTCAAACGTCGATATTGTCGTAAGGGCTTATCAGACTGTTTGGAAGTCATAGTCGAATACACAATAAAGATACAGAGTAGATAGCCATACCCTGTACCTTTGAGCGTTTATTCCCATCTTTTTAAGTAGTACTCACCCGCATCGTTCTCGTCTGCATATAAATTTTCTTCATATTCAAAGGTTAACGGGTCGGCATCGACTACCTTATACACTTCCCAGTAAACATGCTTAGCATCTTTTGAAAAACGATCGGCTATTACAGTGAAAGTGTTTGGATCTGCACCCTCAACTACAACATTATAATAAAAAACCTGAGATCCTATACGGACAAATATTTTTTCATCTTCATCAAGAATAACCACATCTTCAGGTTCAACACCGACAAGTTTATTATTTCTGCTATACACTTCGTTATTGTAAGCATAAAAATTATTTGTAATGTCTTCAACATCATCAGTAGGAACCAGAATCACCCGCGTTGGGCTTAAGTGAAGAGAATTCCATTTCCACATCTTCTCAAGCTCGCTGGCATCAGACCGGCTCACTTCTGCCACCGTTCTATTGTCAACAATATAACCGTTGTAGTAAACGTGCTTACCATCTTTGGCAACAGAATCATTTAATACTTTAAATGTAGATGGATCACTTTCTGGAATGGGTGTATTAAAATAGTACGCTTGATTTTTATCTTTTCTGTAGTAAGGCGTAATCACCGTAAAGCCATCGGCTACCATGCCTTCAACAACCTCACCATGTGAATAAACATGCTGTCCGTCTACGGCATACTCATCATTAATAATTTTAAAACGACTGGCTTCGTTACTAATTATTTTTCCCTGATAAATTACCTGCTCACCATGACGAATATAACGCTCGTTCGCATTTTTAATCGCTTCAGGCATTGCTTTACGTGGAAATTTGTCATCGATGTAGTAATATAAATATTCTTTATCCATGGCGTATGAGCCCAACAAATAAGAGAACGAAGCGGCGTCTGCACCTTCTATCATTTGTCCATAACAAAAAACTTTGCCACCACTAACAAGATAACCAGATTCATCTTTACTTGTATTAATACCCGATGTTATCAACTGAATTGAATTAGGATCAGCACCCTCAACCCGTCTTCCGTTGTAATAAACACTATTATTATCTCTAGCGTAAGACTGACTAATCACACTGAACGTATCAGGGTCAGCTCCTTCTACTGGAGAGCCTCCAATTTGGAAAAAATTGCCATCTAAAACATAAACAACTTTACCGTCTTGTAGGTAATATTGATTGCTAATTTTACTATCAAAAGCAGTCGCGTTATGCGTGCTAGGATTATTAACATATAAGCCAATAATAAGAGCAATTAAGGCACCAACAAGGGGGATGACTAAAAATATAATTCCAATCCATATGAGTATTTTCATTTATCTTTCCATAGCTATTAAATATATCAGCGGATAAAATAACATATTTATAGCGCCATGTTTAACGGGCTGCTAATGATTAACACAAGATGAAGAGGGCGTTCATAATTCTATGCCATAACATAGTAGGCAATTTAAAAGATCATTTCGAAAGAATGAATAACCCCTAATTGCTTAGTGTGAACTTACATAGAAACCCAGGGGAGCAAATATTGACTTCAGACATAATATTTATTGACTGACCCTTTATCCTTATTTTGCCTATTAGACAAAGTCTAAAGCAATAAGATAAATCAGTAACCCCCTACTTTTAGCTATTACTTAATTTGATTTATAACTAGCATTTATAAATTCAACAGCCCTTCTACCCATTCTAAAACTAGGCGTGTATCTCGGGTTTGAAAACGCTGTTTATTGGGTATGTAATAACAAAACTCAGATTCAACTGCTTGAGTATTAAAGTTTTTAAGTAACTCGGTGTTTAATAATCGTTGTACTAGCGTGGTTGAACAAAATACCAGTCCTGAGCCTGCCATAGCTTCTTGAATGCCAAATAGCTCTTGGTCGAAGGTTTTAATAATAAACAAAGCAGGATCTAAGTTGTTTTGAGTAAGCCATTGTTTAATTGGAGGCTCACTTAGCGCGTTGCTTTTCCATTTTGTGGTATAGAGCGTAACAGGGCCATTTTGCCATGGGATATCGGCGGCTTTGTATGAGCCAAACAGGTTAAAATGTTCGGTTTTTATAATGTCATCTGCGTTTATATTGCGCTGCTGGCCAAAGCGAATGGGTAATGTGTGCAATTGTTTGTCAATGGCTTCACTGGTTGATATATCTACCTCAAGATTGGGCTGACTTTTTGATAATTCCTGCAATGCGGGTATTAAGCGCAGGGCGGCCAGTGACGAGGTGGTGGTTATTTTAACTGTTGCCCCTGTGGCTTGCACAGTTGCCAGTGCTTGGTCGATGCGGTTAAAGCCGTCACTTGTGGCCGCACTTAAATATTCACCAGTGGGAGTGAGAGTGATCTTTCTTACTTGGCGGTAAAATAAATCCACATTTAAACGGCTTTCAAGATTATTTATATGGTGTGAAATCGCTGTTGGCGTGAGTGAGAGTTCATCAGCGGCGGCTTTAAAGCTGCCTAAACGCGCTGCAGCTTCAAAGGCTTTAAGCGCTTGTAGTGATACTTGCATAAGTGATATTGGCAAATAATAAAATTGACTATAGATGAGTATAACTTATTTATAGCTGAGGTTAACTCGTTTGTGAAAAGCCTCTGTTAGTTGGATGATGACCGCACAATTACTAACAGGATAAACAGCATGACCACCCTACTACACATTGATGCAAGCATCAGAGCCGTTAAAAATGACAATCCAGATCACGATTCAATCTCTAAAAATATAGCTAAGCGTTTTATAGAGAGCGTTACTCAGCAGCAAAGCATAGATGAGTATATTTATCGTGATGTAGGTGTGAATCCGCCGCCTTTTATTACCCAAGACTGGATAGGTGCGGTATTTACTCCTGATGATAAAAAGACTAATGAGCAAAAGCAGTTACTGGCGTTGTCAGACTTACTCATTGCAGAAATTGCTGGTGCTGACATTATTGTGATTTCCTCGCCTATGTATAACTATGGTATGCCAGCGCAGCTGAAAGCCTGGTTTGATCTAGTTGTTAGGATCAACAAAACTTTTGATTTTGATCTGGCCCGTGGAAACTTTCCGCTGCTGCCTTTACTTGGCGGTAAGACTTTGGTTGTGATCACCTCAAGCGGTGAGTTTGGTTTTGAGCAAGGTGGTATTCGTGAGCATATGAGCCATTTAGTGCCGCACTTACGTACGTTGAGCAAATATTTAGGCGTGAGCACAATTCATGAAATTGCCTGTGAGTATCAAGAGTTTGCCGATACTCGTCATCAACAATCACTAGAAAATGCTTACAGTCGAGCTAAAGAGCTTGCGCTGCATCTCAGTTATGTTGCTGCTTGAAAGCTCTTATTTAACGGCTTCCTGAAACTGCGCTAAGTCTAGCTTTGTTACGGCTATGTCTTCTTTGTTAACTGCGTAGCTTATAAATAAGCTTTTTTGCCAAAGATAACTTTTTGGGTAGCTGTAACCAATGCGTTTGTATTTACCTTGATACTGCATGGTCGGTAGAGTTTGTTGGTCACGAAAAGTCATAACCACGTTGTTTGCTTTATTGATAAACCAGCTAGGCTCTAGCTCATCGCTAACATATTTACTAAAAGGCCGGTTGTTAGGCTTTTAAATCCTGTTCAATAACGCCTTTTAGTGACGTGCCTGCTTTATTTAATACCGATTTAAACTCACCCCAATTTATGCCTCCTTCACTTTGGCTATATAAAACATGTGTATTTGGGCCATCTTCGTCTTTTTTTGAGGATTGCCTGAGGTAATTATCGTTATGTATCATTTCGATACTAGCAAGCCATTAACTCAGCGGCTACTGGGTTTGCATAAGCTAGCTTTAAACATTAGTTGCTTGTATTATTTTTACTCAAAACGTAATGTGGGTTTACAAAAGCGATCTTTGTTTACGTGTGGTAAATTCAAAAACTTATATTCTTAATGACAAGCTAACTACCACGCGGCGGCCAAATTCTTCAGCTTTGAGTAATGAACTGGCGCCGTCAGTTTTTGCTGTACGGGTGAGTGTTTCATTGGTGGCATTAAATAAATCTAAGCGCAGGCTGGCATTGGCTGAGTAAAACCAGCTAAAGCTTAAATCTGTGCTGGTGTAGCCTTCAACATAACTATTGGCATTATTACTAATGTCGTGTTGCTCCAAAAAGTCACTACGGTAATTAATATTAAATGCAGCTTGCCATTTATCATCACTGACCAAAAAGCGCAGGTTACCTGTCCAGTCAGAGACTCCTGCAACTTTTAAGTGATTGCCAGCTAAGGTGCTTACATCAGCTTTGTTTATATGGGTGATGCTTGCTGATAATTGGCTTTGTAAGAACCACTGGCTATATTGCGGTAATTGCCACTGGCTACTTGCTTGTAAGCCATTGACTTGAGCTTGGCCATCGTTAGTACGTTGCAAAGAGTTGTAATGCTGGCCTTGATAATTAAAGCTTGCTGCTTGCTCAACAATAAAGTTATTCATGTGGTGATTAAAGCCCAGCAATTGTGCGCTGACGCTTGGTTGTTGCCAGTTAACGGAGAGGGTACTAGTGTTGGCTATAACCGGTTGCAAATTGGGGTTACCAAGCTCTGCATAAGGTAGACCTCCTGAGTTTACATGCAGCTTTGGGTTTAAATCTGAGTAATTCGGCCGATTTAAAGAGCGGCTAAAGCCTGCCCGCCATTGCCAAAATTGCGAAGGCTGCCATTTTAAATTAACTGTCGGTAACCAAGTGCTATCATTATTGCTGCTATTGATGGGCGCTAATTCCCCTGTTGTTGCATGCTGTGAGCCTTTTGTTTCACTTAATGTATTGCTGTATCGCAAGCCTGTACTTAACGTTACTTGCTCAAATTGCCACTTTGAAGAGATGTATCCTTCCTTTGATACAAACCTTACTTTGTAACTATTTAATCGGTCACTATCGCTCATTTCAGCGAACGATAAATCAATATCATAAAGTTGAAAAAGGTCACTTTTTGGGATTAGCCAAGGCTGTACATCTGCGTTGATAAACTCAGCTGAAAATTTATTAGTGATTGGTTCAAGCCAACGACCATCTAAATTAGGTAGTTGCTCTAAAGCCGAGGGCGATAAACTTATATCTTTGCGGGTGTAGTCATAATTTTGAGTTGAATGTAAAAAGCCGATATCCAGCGCTTGTAAGCCCCAATAATTTTCACGACTCCAATGACTATCAATGCCCCACTCGTCCACTTCATTAAGCACATTAATAGTGCGTTTGCTCATTTGATTAATATGTGAGTAGCTACTTACCAACCCTAGGTTGCCTGCAAAATTAAAGCTATCAACCGATTTATTTTGTAAAACTACGTTTGCCTGCATAGGCGAAATAGCCCCATGAACGCGAGAGATAGGTTCTTTGGTTTTACTGTTTGCTTTACTGCTACTGTAAAATGGCGAAAGCGTTAAGGGTAAATGCGCACTTGGTTGCCAGTTAGCATCAACTTGTATGGTTTGGTTGGCATAATATAAGTTGGATTCTTCACGGCTAGTTTTGGCATTTACATCGTTAAACACAAATTGGTTTAAGCTATTATTTTCATCGTTAACCTGTGCTTGAGCTGACTGACTTTGTGGGTTAATTGAAATACGGTGCTCATCAAACGAAAAGTCAGTATCTGATCTAAACCACAGAGTATTAAGCTTTAAACGCTCAGTAGCTTGCCAGGCTAAAGCGCCATAATATGTTGCGCGAGTGCGATCTTCGTTTTCTATGGTCAGTGCTAAGCCATCTGTAGGCACCAAGATGTTTTTATTAATATCAGGCCATTGGTAAGGCTGCGGTGCGCCGCCATTTTCTCCCCAGTGCCAGGTTTCAAACTGAAACTGACGTTGCAGACGGTTTTCATAGTTCATTTTTACCATCACAGCTAAGTCACCATCTGCTGTTTTGGCATTGCCTGTTAATCCAAAGCTTGGTTGAAGGTTTTGTTCACCTTCAAGCGCAGCGGTGGTGAGCATAACTTGTAGGTTATTGTCTTGATAAGCAAGGGGGTCATCGCTGAGCAAGTTAACTGTAGCGCCTACTGCACCACTAGGAAGGCTTGAGTTTGTGGTTTTATACACCGCGATATTTGAAAATAACCCTGCGCTAAATATATCAAAGCGATGTTGTTGCCCATATTGGTTTGAATTTCGAACGTTTTCGGTATTTGCAAGGCGATGACCATTAAATAGCGTTAATTGATACTCAGCACCCAATCCCATCGCATTAATATTGAGGGCTTCACCGCGATCGCGGGTAATGCTTATGCCGGGTACTGCTTGTAGTGCCTCGGCAAGATTTTCAGCTGGCAGTTGATTGAGCATTGCGCCTATTGCTATTTCGCTTTGCCCTACATAGTTACTCTTTATTTGTTGGGCGTAGTTAATTGCTTGTTGGTAATTGTGGTTATAGGCATCACCATTGGATGGTGTAGGTAATGACTCGGTTACTGTTACTTCTTCAATCACCTGCGTATTGTTAGTTTCGAGTATTGATATTGCCGTTGCTGGTACTGATGTTGCGGTTTGAAAAATAACGATGCCAGAAGCGGTTTTTTGCCAGCTTAATTGCCTAGGAGTCAGCCATAAATCAAGAGTTTGCTCAAGTGTGGTTTGAGTACTGGGCTCAATGGTTATGCCTGCTAGTAATGAGGTGTTGTATATTATCGCAGTGGAAAACCGTTTAGATAGGTCAGTTAATTGCTCTATTAAACTGGCCGTTGCGGCATCTGCTGCAATAGAAAAAATCGAGAGTGCTACACATAAAAAACTGCTTATACGTAACATCTATGAACGGCCTTGCTACTTCATTAATAAAACGACAGTGTGCAGAATATAAATGAACAATTTATGACAATGCCAGCAACTGCAGAAATATGCTCAAACTAGTTTGTTGGCGACAATACAATACTGTCGTCAAAGCGATTAACCTCAAGCTGGTTTAATTGCGCGATTAAAGATGCCGCGCCAACGACATCGGTTGCTTTAAAACGACCGCTGACTCGTAAGTTAGCATCCACATTACTCAGAACTAATGGTTTGTCGGTATAGCGATTAAGTTGAAAAATAGCATCATTAATGGTGACATTTTCTAAATCAAGCCAGCCAAGTTGCCAATCAGGCTGCTGTGCTTTAAATGTACTTACAATAATATGATTATTATGAACGCGAGCTCGCTGCCCTTTTATTAATTCTACTCGCTGTGCGTTATCTGGTGTGGTTACCGCCACCTTGCCATGAAACACATCAATTGTGGTTTCGCGTAGGGTTTTATCGATATTAAAAGCGGTGCCTAATACGCTTATTGTTGCGTTACCCGTATCGATAGTAAATGGGCGCTGTTCATCACGTTTTACTGAAAAATAAGCTTCGCCTTTACTCAGGGTTGCTTGTCTGGCTTTATCGTTTTCATTAAATTGCAAATTAGTGTGTGTATTTAATGCAACTTCAGAGCCATCTGACAAAGTAATATCAGTGGCTTCAGTGGCAAAATACTGTTGTGCAGCAACGAGCGAAGAAGCTTCAGGGGTTACCTCTGAGCTTAATTGCATAACGCCAACCACGGCCACAATAATACTGGCTGCAAGCGCACTTCCCCACAACCAAAAAGGCTTTTCTTGGCTAGGTTCTGCCTGTGTTGGCTGATTCACTTGTGTTTGTGAGTCTAATTTTTGTAATGCTGCAATGAGTGCGGCATCTTGCCAAATCGCTTGCTTAAGTGGATCTTTATTTTCATCGTCATGTTTGGATGAGGTGACCATGTTATTTCTCTATCTATCTCTATTATTGATATAACGACTTAACGTTCATTAAGGGGACACTTAGTCGGCAATAAATTCGCTGATTGCGTCTTTGAGCATATCCATCGCGCGGGAAATATGCTTTTTTACCGCTTCTTCTGATAACCCTAAGCTTTGCGCTATTTGTTGGCGGCTTTCGCCATGTAACCGCCTTCGAGTAAACACATCACGACGTAGCGCAGGCATTTGTGTGAGTACCTGTTGATATAAACGCAGTCGTTGCTCATGGTCGAGTAAGTTTTCAAGGGAAAGCTCTGTACTTAATGGCTCATGCTCTAGGCACTCGGGATATTTACTTTGCTCTTTGTGATGGTCAATCACTAAATGATGTGCCATCCGATAACCATACGCTAGTGGGTTATCAATATGATCGGTACATTCTATTTTTAATGCTTTGAGCAACAATTTTTGAAATAAATCGTCCGCATCGGCTTGTTCACCAACCGCCCGACGAAAGAAACTTTTTAATGCATCTTGATTCGCAATAAAACATTTAACCAATGGTCGATGAGATTGACTTTGCTTGCTTGCAAGCGATAGAGGCGGTTGTGTTTGCGATATCATTTTATTGTATTTACAGCATTTTCCTTTAATTAGGCGCCATACTAGAGCAAAAAAGTGGATATTAATGTGATCATTTGATGACATTTTTATGAGCGCGCTGTCGCAAAACCGACATAAAAACTTCATCAAATAAATACGTCCCCTATTAAATTTTTGCACCGTCATTAGAAGCGAAATCAATTCAAAGTCGTAATACATACAACAGGACCAACATGATGACTAAGCGAATTTTTACTCTATCACCGTTAGCATTAGCACTTAGCTCGTTATTTGTAGCACCAAGCTATGCACAAGAAACTGAAAAAGAAGATCAAGCGATGGAGCAAATCGTCGTAACCGGTAGTTATATTAAAAGCTTAGAGCAAGCGATTGATTTAAAACGTAGTAATATTGGCTTTTCAGATTCGATAGTCGCTTCAGATATTGCGGATTTTCCTGAGCAAAACTTAGCCGAAGCGCTACAGCGTATGCCAGGGGTGACTATTGAGCGTAATAAGGGCTTAGGTCAAAAGGTGAATGTACGTAGTTTACCGAGTGAATTTACGTTCGTATCAATCAATAATCTTGCTACGGCATCGGGCAGTGGCGGGCGTGATGTTGAATTTGATATGTTTGCCTCTGAAATTATTCAAAGTGTTACAGTAAAAAAATCATCAACGGCTGCGGATGAAGAAGGCGGTATTGCAGGTTCAGTTGCAATCACAACAGCAAGACCATTTGATTATGACGGCCGTAAGTTAGTGGCATCGGTCGAAGGGGCTTATAACGAAATATCAGAAAAATCAGATCCTAAACTAACCTTTTTAGCCAGTGATACATTTGGTGATTGGGGGGCACTTGCCTCGTTTGCATTCTCTCAACGGACTAATCGTACTGATAGTAATTCAGGGATCGATTTTCGCCCCCTTTCTCGATTTTTAGAAAAGAAAGGCTCATCGCAATGGCAATCTGACCAAGCTGCGGACGTATTAGAGCGTGATACCGGTATAACAATTAATGATCGCTTTGATAGTGATGAAACAAGCCGCGTGGTGTTTTTAAATAAAGTAGGCGATCGTTCATACTTAACAGAGCAAGAAAAATGGGGTGCAACACTGTCATTACAATATAAACCTAGCAGCGAATTTAGCTTAACCTTTGATGGCTTACTGGGTAATTTTGATGATCATGAAGACGAATATGATGCATCCGCTTATGCCGCATCAAGTGTTAGCTCTTTAGAACGCATTAATCAATATGATAGCTCTACGCTAGGTGATTACGGTATCACTGTTCTAACCGACGTTGACTATGCGGCTACTCAACACGAATTTTTAAGTAAAGAACACAGTAGTGATACTGACTACCAACAATTTAGTATTGCAATGGACTGGGTTGTAGGTGACTGGGATATATACGGTTTAGTGGGTTATAGTGGCGCAGATAAAACAACCGAATCCACTAATTTAAAACATACAGCCTATCGTGCAACACGTTCACATTATACCAGCACAGGCGCAGAGACTATACCAAGTAATAATCCTGATACATTTGATATGTATAACTCACCTGAGGCTTATTTATTTGACTATAACGAAGTTAATCTTGAAGCAATCTCAGATGATAAATATGCTGCTCAATTGGATTTCTCTCGCCAATTTAGCTTAGATTCCTTCCCTGCGTTAACCAAGTTGCAGTTTGGGGCGCGGTATACCGACAAATCAAAAGAGCGTAATTATGGTACTAACCGAGCAACAGGTCCATCAGCAGGTGATACCTCTTGGGTAGGCACGCGTACGTTAGCTGACAGTGAACTAACTAATATTTCAGACTTGGTTAATGGTGGCGAATATCTATCTGACGTACCGTCTAAACAAGGTTGGAGTCAAATTTCTAATCGCTATGCTCGTAACCAACTTAGATATGAAGGCTTTGGTGTTGATTTCGAACCAGACCAATATTATCAAGTAGCAGAAAAAACCACGGCTATTTATGCAATGGCTGATTTTGCTTTTGATATTGGCGATATGCCCGCAACCTTGAATACCGGTGTACGTTATATTGATACTAAAGTTGATTCATCAGGTTATCACCAAGTACAAAATGATGATGGCTCAACATCTTATACGTCAACACCAGTCTCTAAAAGTGGTGGTTACACTGAAGTACTGCCAAGTATTAACTTTACCCTTGAGCTTAATGATGACTTGGTTTTACGTGCTGCGGCATCACAAACGCTTATGCGTCCATCATTAACGGATATCGCTTATAAACGTACAGTGAGCTTAAGTGAGTTTAAATATCGCGATGGTAACCCTGATTTAAAACCAACCTATGCTGATCAATGGGAACTGGGCTTGGAGTGGTATTTAGAAGATGGCGGCTTATTAGCGGTTTCTTACTTTGAAAAAGAAATTGAAGGCGTCGTACGTGAATCACTCACTGGTGTTGTTAATGGCGTAACTAAGTACAATGATAATGGTACTGTTGACGGTGTTTATGATTTTGATGTTTATCAAAAAGTGAATGCCGAAGGCTCGTATGATGTTAGTGGTGTTGAGTTTATTGCACAAATTCCATTTGCTCGTTTTAGTAGCATGTTAGAAGGTTTTGGTGTCAATGCTAACTACACGACATTAAATAACTCCATAACGGGTGCATCTGACTTAGGTATCCCTACCCCGCCAGAGGGGCTTGCAGATGAAACCTACAACCTGACTTTTTATTATGAAAATGAAAGCTTTGATGCGCGTATTTCATATAACTATAAAGACAAATACGTAGAGTACATTGAGCGTGATATGTATCCAGTTTATCGTGATGCGTATGGTCAAACAGATGTCTCATTTGGTTACAGCATTAATGATTCAGTAAAATTCACATTAGAGGGCATTAATATTACCGATGAAGCGACTAAAGGATATACATTAGATCCAGCTTTCCCATCAATGTATGAGTTCTCTGGAAGACGCTTTGCATTAGGTGTTCGCGCAATATTTTAATATATTATAAAGCTAATAACCGGAAGCATTTTGCTTCCGGTTTTTTTGTTTAAAGTGTTCCAGTCACAGGATATTTAAAATGAAGTTTCTCATTTCATTGCTCATTTTTTTGAGCAGTACACCGCTTTTTGCTGCGCCGGCTACAAACACCCAAATAGCCTTTGTTCCCGACATTCACTTTCACGATATTTATGGGGACTTTTCTGATGCGGGGTTTGCGGGCATACCAGTCGATAAAGCAAAGGATGCGGTGAGCATTCGCAGCATGCAGGCGCAAATTCATTCAACTCGCTTATTTAATGAAAACTACTTTGCGTTAATCGCCACCCTTGATGATATTGCCGCTAAAGGCGTAAAGCTAGTTGCCCTGCCTGGGGATTTTACTGATGATGGCCAACCTGTGCATCTTAATGGTTTAAAAACGATACTAGACGATTATGCAAAAAAGTACGGTATGCGTTTTTTTGCTATTCCAGGTAATCATGATCCGGTTCGGCCATTTAAAACCGCCGGCGGAAAATCAGACTTTTTGGGTTCTAAAGGCCAGCAAATT
>NZ_JACJFH010000009.1:0-76931 GCF_014164495.1 Pseudoalteromonas sp. SG41-5
GCTCTAAACGCTCAGCTTCGGCTTGCTCTGTTGCTATGCGCTCTTGCTCTAAAAGCATTGCTTCTTCTTGCTGTACTAAACGAGCGGCTTCATCGCGGCGTTGTTGTTCTGCTTGTTCTGTTGCTGCTAATTCAGCATCAGTGATAGCTTGGCGTTCAGCATCACGTGCCTCAGCTTGCTCTGCAGCAATGCGCAGTTGCTCTACACGCTCAGCCTGCTCTGCGGCAATGCGTTGTTGTTCTGCGCGCTCAGCTTCGGCCTGCTCTGCGGCAATACGTTGTTGTTCTACACGCTCAGCTTCGGCCTGTTCTGCTGCAATACGTTGTTGCTCTGCACGCTCAGCTTCCGCTTGCTCTGCAGCAATGCGCTGTTGCTCTACACGTTCAGCCTCTGCCTGCTCTGCAGCAATGCGCTGTTGCTCTGCGCGCTCAGCTTCCGCCTCTTCTGCAGCAATTCGTTGTTGCTCTAAACGCTCAGCTTCAGCTTGCTCTGCGGCAATACGCTGTTGTTCTAAGCGCTCAACTTCCGCTTGTTGGTTATCGGCCTCTTGGGCGGTCTGCTCTACTTGTTGGTTTTTATCTGACTTACCAAAACCAAACCAAGACAGGAATTTATTTTTTTTTGCCATACTTGCTAATAACCACTTATAAAAATCTGATAAACTAACGGTAATACTTTGTGTATTCGCTGCATTGCTTTAAAACAAAGCCGCTAATAACCACAACATATTGTCTAAGATGCTCATAGTAACACTTTTAGCGCAGTTGAAAAATGACACGCTACTATATGATTGCAATATTATCTGAGCTGGATTCTAGATACCATTTTTTAGTGAGCTAAATGAGAAATAAATCACCACAAAAACAAGTGAGTAATAAAGCCAGCGATGGCGTTATTAGGATCATCAGCGGGCAATTTCGTGGTCGTAAATTACCAGTAAAAGATGTGCAAGGTCTTCGTCCAACCACAGATCGTATCAAAGAAACGGTATTTAACTGGTTAATGCAAGATACTCGCGATACTAAAGTACTCGATTGTTTTGCAGGTTCCGGTGGATTAGGTTTTGAAGCACTCTCTCGTTTTGCTCTCAGTGCACGCTTTTTAGAGATGGATAAACTAGCCGCCAACCAATTACAAACTAATATTGACACGTTAAAACTCACTAATGCTGAAGTAATTTGCACCGACAGTTTGCTTTATTTAAGTAACAATACTCAGCAACAACAGTTTAACTTAGTGTTTATTGATCCACCTTTTCGCCAAGGTTTAGCCCAAAAATGCTGTGACTTACTTACTGAAAATGACTGGCTAAGTAAAAATGCCCTCATTTATGTTGAAGTAGAAAGTGAGATGAGTGCGTTGCAAACGCCTAGCAATTGGCTGTTATTAAAAGAAAAAGCGGCGGGACAAGTATTTTGCCGCCTCTATGAACTACAGTAAAATTAGTAACATAGAAATATTTTTTGTTTCCACTTGGAGCAGACAATATTTATCCTTTACATGTGGTGCGGCTTCGGATTACAATACTGCACCATTTTTGAACCACTTGATCATTGTTTGATCAACTTGAGCAACGCTCATTATTTAGGTAGGTGAATTTTTAATGCCAGTAATTAAAGTAAGAGAGAACGAACCGTTTGACGTAGCACTTCGTCGCTTCAAGCGTTCATGTGAAAAAGCAGGTATCCTTTCAGAAGTTCGTCGTCGCGAGCACTATGAAAAGCCAACAGCTGAGCGTAAGCGTAAAAAAGCTGCAGCGGTTAAGCGTCACATGAAGAAGCTTTCTCGCGATAACGCACGTCGCGTTAAATTATATTGATCAGTATTGGTCTTGTATAAATGAGCCTTTTAATAAAGCTAAAAGATGCGCAAAAAGATGCGATGCGAGCGAAAGACAAATCTCGTCTTAACCCAATTCGTATGGTGCTTGCTGCAATCAAGCAGCGTGAAATTGACGAGCAAATAACACTTGATGATGACGGTATTACCGCAGTATTAGTGAAGCTTGTTAAACAACGCCGTGATTCTTACACTCAGTATACTGATGCTGGCCGTGAAGATTTAGCCGAAATTGAAGCCAATGAGATTACAGCTCTTGAAGAATTCTTACCTCAACAATTGAGTGAAGAAGAAATCATAGCTCTTATTGATGCGGCTATTGCTGATACTAACGCAGCAGGTATGCAAGATATGGGTAAAGTAATGGGTATAATCAAAAGCAAAGCTGAAGGTCGCGCCGATTTAGGTAAGATCTCTGGTTTAATTAAGCAACGATTAACTGCCTAATACTCCCACATACAGATGTATGATTTAAGCAAACCGAGCCATGTGCTCGGTTTCTTCGTTTTTCGCTTTAATAAAAATAGCATTTGTGTTCAAATCTAAATTGTAGAACTAAATTATCTGATATTTCGTTCACCTTATTTTCTATTTATCTCAGGACTACACTTTACTAATGGCTGGAAAGATCCCACGTAATTTTATAGATGATTTACTTGCCAGAACCGATATTGTTGAGCTAATTGACTCCAAAGTTGGCTTAAAAAAAGCGGGCAAAGATTACCAAGCCTGTTGCCCTTTTCATAACGAAAAATCCCCATCATTTACAGTATCTCAAGACAAACAGTTTTATCATTGCTTTGGTTGTGGTGCGAACGGCAACGCTATTTCATTTGTTATGGAATACGACAAGCTTGAATTTGTTGATGCCATTGAAGAACTTGCAAGCATCCTAAATCTTGATGTACCTCGAGAGCAAGGCACCAGTAATGGTCCAGAGCGTACCGCAGAACAAAAACGCTCAGATTACGATTTAATGCTCCATAGTGCGCGTTTTTATCAACACCAGTTAAAACATCATGCTAATTCAGCAACCGTAATAGACTATGTAAAAGGCCGAGGCCTAAGTGGCGAAACCGTTAAAAAGTTTATGATTGGTTATGCCCCCAGTGAATGGGAAGGCCTTTGCCAACAACTTGGCCGCAATAAAGCACAAAAAGAGCAATTAGTTGAGCTAAAGCTGGCCTCAGAGAAAACCCCAGGCCGCCAATTTGACTTCTTTCGTGATCGCTTAATGTTCCCTATTCGCGATAAACGTGGTCGTGTTGTTGCCTTTGGTGGCCGTGTGATGCAAGCGGATCAAGGACCTAAATATTTAAACTCGCCAGAAACCCGTATCTTCCATAAAGGCTTTGAACTATATGGATTATATGAAGCAAAACAAGCGCATAAAAAGCTCGACCATGTACTCATAGTTGAAGGCTATATGGATGTTGTGGCACTGAGCGAGCAAGGTATTGAATATGCGGTAGCTGCGCTTGGTACTGCCACCACCACTGAACACATGCATACATTGTTTAGAGCCACTGACCGGGTAATTTGTTGTTATGATGGTGACCGCGCTGGCCGAGATGCCGCTTGGCGTGCACTCGAAAATGCCCTGCCCTATTTAAATGATGGCAAAGCGCTACTGTTTGTATTTTTACCAGACGGTGAAGATCCCGATTCATTAGTACAAAAAGAAGGCAAAGAAGCGTTTGAACTACGTTTATCTCAAGCCGATGATTTTACTAAAGTGCTATTTAATAAACTCAGCCAAGAGATTGATTTAACTACCGATGCAGGTAAAGCTAAGCTTCTTAGTGCTGTGCTTCCGTTGGTTGAGAAAATCCCTAGTCAGTTTTATCAAGAAAACTTATTAGAGCACTTAGGTCGATTAATAGGCCGCACTAAAGAGCAGTTAAACAATCGCTTAAAAACACCTAAACAGCAGCATGCGATTGAGCGAAAATTTAAAATTACGCCAATGCGTCGCGCAATTGGGTTACTAATTCAGCACCCTAAATTAGCCAATACAGTGCCTTATTTAGCTGATTTAGCACAAATGAATATTGCCGGTATCGCCTTGCTTATTAGGTTGCAACATTGCGCTTTACAAAAAAGTGACATTACTACAGCGCAATTAATTGAATCATTTCGAGAAACACCCGAGTACGAGGCGCTCATTAAGCTCGCTACTTGGCGTCATGAGATCAATGACGACCGTTTAGAGGACGAATTTAAAAATACTTTCAGATTTATTGAAGATCAGTGTTTAAATTATCGACTCGAGACCTTATTAATAAAAGACAAGACCCAAGGACTTACGAGTGAAGAAAGACTAGAATGTTTAGCCCTTACTCAAGCGTTAAAAGGGTCGAAAAGACACTAACAGCTAGTCAAAAATGAATTATGCTGTTATACTGTGCTATTCACTGCGTCAAATAATACTTAGCTTGGCTTAATAAATAAGCAAGCTGGCGCCTGTTGTATCAACTTATCAGAGTGGAAGAAACAATCTCTATGGATCCAACTCCTCAGTCACAATTAAAACTTCTGATTCAAAAAGGTAAAGAGCAAGGTTACTTAACTTTTGCAGAAGTTAATGATCACCTTCCACAAGATATTATCGATTCAGATCAAGTAGAAGATATCATTAGTATGATCAATGATATGGGTATCAAGGTTAGCGAAAACGCGCCTGATGCCGATGAATTGATGATGCAAGAAACAACAACAGATGAAGACGCAGCGGAAGCTGCAGCCGCTGCGCTTGCTACTGTAGATAAAGAAATCGGCCGTACAACGGATCCGGTTCGTATGTACATGCGTGAAATGGGTACTGTTGAATTGCTTACCCGTGAAGGCGAAATTGTTATCGCTAAGCGTATTGAAGAAGGGATCAACCAAGTACAAATCTCGGTTGCAGAATACCCTGAAGCAATTACATACCTACTTGAGCAATGGGATAAGTTTGAAGCAGAAGAAATGCGCTTAAGCGACATTATCTCTGGTTTCTTCGATCCTAATGAAGATGCTGCGCCAATCTCTGCTACCCATATCGGTTCTGAATTAAGCGAAAAAGAACTTGATGATGAAGATGACGATGATACTGATAGCGATGATGAAGACGAAGAAGAAGTAGATACTGGCCCAGATCCTGAAGAGGCTCGTGTTCACTTTGAAAATCTTCGTGATCTTTATAATAAAGCGCGCGACACGTTTGATAGTAAAGGCCGTTCACATCCAGAATCGCAAGCTGCGATTTTTGAGATTGGTGAGCTGTTTAAAACCTTTAAACTAGTGCCGAAACAGTTTGATCGTATGGTTAACAACATGCGTGAAATGATGGACAGAGTTCGTGTTCAAGAACGTATCGTCATGAAACAAGCTGTACAAATCGCTAAGTTACCGAAGAAAACTTTTGTTAAGCACTTTGCTAATAATGAAACTGATGCTGCATGGATTGATCTTGAGATTGCTGCGAATGAAAAACATTCTGCAAAATTAGAAGAAATCAAACCAGAAATCATCCGCTGTATTAATAAACTATGTGTAATCGAAGAAAGCACAGGTTTAAGCATTGAGCGTATTAAAGACATCAACCGTCGTATGAGCATTGGTGAAGCAAAAGCGCGCCGTGCGAAAAAAGAAATGGTTGAAGCTAACTTACGTCTTGTGATCTCAATTGCGAAAAAATACACCAACCGTGGTTTACAATTTTTGGACTTAATCCAAGAAGGTAACATTGGTTTGATGAAAGCTGTTGATAAGTTTGAATATCGCCGTGGTTATAAGTTTTCAACTTATGCTACGTGGTGGATCCGTCAAGCAATCACCCGCTCTATCGCCGACCAAGCGCGTACAATCCGTATTCCGGTGCATATGATTGAAACGATTAATAAACTTAATCGTATTTCTCGTCAAATGCTGCAAGAAATGGGTCGTGAGCCAAATCCAGAAGAATTAGCAGAACGCATGATGATGCCTGAGGATAAAATCCGTAAGGTACTTAAGATTGCTAAAGAGCCAATTTCAATGGAAACGCCAATCGGTGATGATGAAGATTCGCACTTAGGTGACTTTATCGAAGATACCACTATTGATTCGCCAATCGACTCGGCAACAATGGAATCTCTTCGTGGCGCTACCAATGATGTGCTTGCTGGCTTAACAGCCCGCGAAGCTAAAGTATTGCGTATGCGTTTTGGTATCGATATGAATACCGACCATACCCTAGAAGAAGTAGGTAAGCAGTTTGACGTAACGCGTGAGCGTATTCGTCAAATCGAAGCGAAGGCACTACGTAAATTACGCCACCCTTCACGCTCTGACTTATTGAAAAGCTTCTTAGATGCTAAGTAATTAGCAAATACAGATTTAAATTTAAAAGGCCGCTGTAGCGGCCTTTTTTCTATTTACAGGAAATAATTATGGCTTGGATCCAAATCCGTATCAATGCTAATGCTGCAACCGCAGATGCAGTAAGTGATCTATTAATGGAGGCAGGTAGTGCGTCTGTTACCTTTATTGATGCTAAAGACACCCCTATTTACGAACCAAAAATCGGCACTGTGGTGTTTTGGGCTGACACGACTGTAATTGGTTTATTCGAAGCTAACCACGATATGAATGCGGTGATAGCTCTATTACAGCGCCATGATGAGTTAAAAGACACCTTAGTGTACAAAATAGAGCAACTTGAAGACAAAGACTGGGAACGTGAATGGATGGATAACTTCCACCCAATTCAGTTTGGTGAAAAACTATGGATCTGCCCAAGCTGGCGTGATATTCCCGATCCTGATGCCGTCAATGTACTGCTTGACCCTGGCCTTGCTTTTGGCACTGGCACTCATGCTACCACCGCTTTGTGCTTAAAATGGCTTGAAAGCCAAGATTTGACCGGTAAAACTGTGGTCGACTTTGGTTGTGGCTCTGGAATTCTAGGTATCGCAGCTATCAAACTTGGCGCTGAGCGCATGATCGGCATCGATATCGATCCTCAAGCCCTTGAAGCAAGCTTAGATAACGCACAGCGTAACGGCGTTGCCGATAAACTCGAAGTATACCTGCCAGAAAATCAGCCTGAGTTTAGCGCCGATATCGTGGTGGCCAATATTTTAGCTGCGCCACTGCGTGAATTACACAGTGTGATATTAGGCTTGTTAAAACCAGGTGGTAAAATTGCCATGTCGGGAATTTTAGAAGAACAAGCGCAGTCGGTAGCAGATGTTTATGCCCCTTTTTTAGCGCTTGATGATATCGCTGTTGAAGGTGAATGGACACGAGTAAGTGGCATAAAAAAAGCTTAACTTACTGGGATCGGCAATTTAGAGTATTAACGTAAAACCTTCAGGTAAAGCCTGTAATTAACAGGCTTTACCTATTATTTACACGCCAAAAAACAGAATGATTTCTTACCACAAATTACTTCTGTATAAAATTCACACAAATAAAGCCATTCGTCAAACTGTTATCAAATGTCAATACGCAAAAGTCAAAAAAAAGTCACTTTTGTTCAATTTATAGCCTTTGATTTTTGCAAAAAAAACCGTAAACTTAGCGCCCCTTGAAAAGAGGCCTATTGAATACAGTGCGTATCGGAACATACCAATTAGAGAACAATGTAATTGTAGCGCCAATGGCGGGAATTACTGATAGACCATTTAGACAACTTTGTCGCCGCTTAGGTGCGGGGCTTGCCGTGTCTGAAATGCTCTCGTCGAATCCTTTGGTATGGAAAACCGAGAAATCGATGAACCGTATGGATCATAGTGGTGAATCGGGAATACGTGCGGTGCAAATCGCAGGAGCTGATCCCGAGCTTATGGCTCAGGCTGCACAATTCAATGTAACTAATGGTGCACAGATCATAGATATAAATATGGGGTGCCCAGCAAAGAAAGTGAACAAGAAACTCGCAGGCTCAGCCCTATTACAGTTTCCTGATTTAGTGGAAGAGATTATTGATGCAGTGGTTAGCGCTGTTGATGTACCTGTAACACTAAAAATCCGTACAGGATGGGATCAGGACAACCGTAACGGTGTCGAGATTGCGAGAATAGCTGAACGTTATGGCATAGCTTCATTGGCCGTACATGGGCGTACACGCGCATGTATGTACAAAGGTGAAGCTGAATACGCCACTATTAGGGATATTAAACGTTCAGTGTCGATACCTGTCGTTGCAAATGGAGATATAACGTCTCCTGAAAAAGCAAAACAGGTTTTGGACTATACGGGTGCAGATGCCATTATGATTGGTCGAGCCGCCCAAGGTCGCCCTTGGATTTTTAGGGAGATAGACCACTATTTGCGAACCGGTGAACATTTACCTGTGCCTCCAATTGAGGAAGTACGTGGTATTTTGATGGAACACTTAGTGAACCTTCATGCGTTTTACGGCGAACCAATGGGAGCGCGCATCGCTCGCAAACATGTATCTTGGTATTTGCAAACCCATGACAGTGACGGTCAGTTTAGGCGAGTATTTAATGCTCTCGATAATCCACAGGCACAAATCGAGACATTAGAGCAATACTTTAAAACACTAGCAGCTAACTAAGAAAGAAAGAGATATAAACAATGTTCGAACAAAACGTGACTTCTCCATTTATCACTAACCCTCATGTTCAGTCACACGAGAAACCGCAGCCATTACGCGATGCAGTGAAGAAAGCTGTTCATCACTATTTAAAACAGCTTAACGGTCAAGATGTGCAAGACGTTTACGACCTTGTTCTTTCAGAGCTAGAAGCACCATTACTTGAAGAAGTAATGACTTACACACGTGGCAACCAAACACGTGCGGCAATCTTACTAGGTATCAACCGCGGTACTTTACGTAAGAAACTAAAGAAATACGGCATGAACTAATACCGTGTTGTGATTTATCACAACATTCGTTTGAAAAAGCACCTTCGGGTGCTTTTTTTATATCTTTAAAAATCCTCAAAAAAGCGTCTAATTGCAAAATCCTCACTCTGTATACCCAAATGACTTGTGTATAAATATCGTTTTTTAAGCGATATTCAGTTAAAATAGCGCCTTTCTAAGCTAGCTCAAACACTGAGGTAATCAAACTACAATGGATACACATCGTCCAATTCGTCGCGCACTACTAAGTGTGTCAGATAAAACCGGTATTGTTGAATTTGCTCGCGCTCTTGAATCACAAGGCGTAGACATCTTATCAACTGGCGGTACTTGTAAATTACTTGCTGATAACGGCATTAAAGTCACTGAAGTATCTGACCACACAGGTCACCCTGAGATCATGGATGGTCGCGTAAAAACTCTTCACCCAAAAATTCATGGCGGCATTTTAGCGCGTCGTGGTCAAGATGAAGATGTAATGGACGCTCATAACATCTCAGCTATCGATATCGTTGTAGTTAACTTATACCCCTTTGCGAATACAGTCGCTCAAGAAAACTGCAGCCTTGAAGATGCCATTGAGAACATTGATATCGGCGGCCCAACGATGGTGCGTGCTGCGGCCAAAAACCACAAAGACGTGACTATTGTAGTAAACGCCAAAGATTACGACCGCGTGATCAGCGAAATGCAAAGCAACAATGGTTCAACTACATACAAAACACGTTTTGATCTTGCCATTGCAGCTTACGAGCACACCGCGCAGTACGATGGCATGATTGCTAACTACTTCGGTAAGATGGTTGCTGATTACACTGATGAAGCAGCTGAGGAAACTAAATTCCCACGCACTATCAATATGCAGTTTACTAAAAAACAAGACATGCGCTACGGTGAAAATTCACACCAAGATGCAGCTTTTTATGTTGAAAACGACGTTCAAGAAGCGTCTGTTGCAACTGCCATACAACTGCAAGGTAAAGCACTTTCTTTCAATAATATTGCTGATACAGATGCAGCTCTTGAATGTGTGAAAGAATTTGATGTACCAGCCTGTGTTATTGTTAAACATGCTAACCCTTGTGGCGTTTCAATCGGTGACAACATCCTTGAAGCCTATGATCGCGCATTCAAAACCGATCCTACGTCAGCATTTGGTGGCATCATCGCCTTTAACCAAGAGCTTGATGCTGATACCGCTGAAGCGATTGTGTCACGTCAATTCGTTGAAGTGATCATTGCACCTAAAGTATCAGAAGCTGCTGCACAAATTATTTCGGCTAAGCAAAATGTACGCTTACTAGAGTGTGGCCAATGGTCAGGCAAAGCGACAGGTCATGACATCAAACGCGTTAATGGCGGTGTACTCATCCAAGACCGTGATTTAGGTATGGTAACGCAAGGCGACTTAACGGTTGTGTCTAAGCGCCAGCCTACTGAGCAAGAACTTAAAGACTTATTATTCTGCTGGAAAGTGGCTAAATTTGTTAAATCAAACGCCATTGTTTATGCCCGTGACGGTATGACCATTGGTGTAGGCGCAGGCCAAATGAGCCGCGTTTACTCAGCTAAAATTGCCGGAATTAAAGCCGCTGATGAAAACCTTGAAGTTAAAGGTTCAGTAATGGCATCTGATGCGTTCTTCCCATTCCGTGATGGTATTGATGCAGCTGCAGAGGCTGGTATTACTGCGGTAATCCAACCAGGTGGTTCAATGCGCGATGAAGAAGTTATCGCTGCCGCTGACGAAGCTGGTATGGCAATGGTGTTTACTGGCATGCGTCACTTCCGCCATTAATCACAAAAAGAGCTAACTGCATCAGTTAGCTCTTTTTGTTTGCTACAAATTCACGTATTCTGCTTATTCTATAACCTATTCTAAAAATATAATGTGAAGGAACAGACGATGAAATTTGCACTAAAATCTCTACTTGTTGCCACCCTTGCGATGACATCAACTATGGCTATTAGCCATGAGCATGGCCATGATTCAGCATTAAATAATGCAGTTAAATCAAGCGAGCGCAGCAGTGATCGCGATCAATACCGCCACCCTGTCGAAACATTAGAGTTTTTTGGTTTTAAACCAACTATGACTGTTGTTGAGATTGCGCCTGGCGGCGGCTGGTACAGTGAAATTTTAGCGCCAGCACTGAAAGAGCAAGGCACTTATTATGCCGCGCATTTCCCTGCTGACTCATCGGTGGGTTATTACCAACGAGCTCTAGCTGGCTTTAAAAAGAAAATTGCTGAAGATGAGCGATTCAATAAAGTAAAGCTGACTGAATTCGCCCCTTCAACACATTTAGACATTGCCCCGGCGAGCAGCGCAGACATGGTGTTAACCTTCCGCAATGTACATAATTGGTATATGAGCAAAGATAAAGACGCCGCAGCTAATGCATTTAAATCTTTTTACAAAGCACTTAAACCAGGTGGTACTTTAGGTGTGGTTGAGCATCGCCTACCTGAAGCGCAAGCTGATGAAATGCAAAAGTCATCAGGTTATATGAAGCAAAGCGTGGTAATCGAACTTGCTAAACAAGCAGGCTTTGAACTTGCAGCAAGCAGTGACATAAATGCAAACTCACTTGATACAGCCGATCACCCACAGGGTGTATGGACCCTTCCACCAAGCCTTAAACTTGGCGAGCAAGATGCCGCTAAATATAAAGCTATTGGTGAAAGCGACCGCATGACGCTGAAATTTAAAAAACCGCTTTAAATAGGATATTCGCCATGAATGTATTAGTCATTGGCAGCGGCGGCCGCGAACACGCACTTGCGTTCAAAGCCGCTCAAAATACAAAAGTAAACACTGTTTATGTTGCACCAGGTAATGCCGGTACAGCGCTTGAACCCAAGCTTGAGAATGTTGCCATTAACGTTGAAGATCTCGATGGCCTACTTAGCTTTGCACAAAACAATAATGTTGAGCTAACCATTGTTGGACCTGAAGTACCATTAGTACTTGGCGTGGTAGATAAATTCCGTGAACACGGTTTAGCTATCTTTGGCCCAACAGCAGGCGCTGCGCAACTAGAAGGCTCTAAGTCATTCACTAAAGACTTTTTAGCCCGTCATGCTATCCCAACTGCGGATTATCAAACGTTTGAACAAATCGACCCTGCGCTTGCTTATTTAAAAGAAAAAGGCGCGCCGATTGTAATCAAAGCTGATGGTCTTGCCGCAGGTAAAGGCGTCATTGTTGCCATGACTGAAGTTGAGGCTGAAGATGCTATTCGCGATATGCTAGCCGGTAACGCTTTTGGTGAAGCTGGCAGCCGCGTGGTAATCGAAGAGTTCTTAGAAGGTGAAGAAGCCTCATTTATCGTGATGGTTGATGGTAAAAACGTATTACCTTTTGCTACCAGCCAAGACCACAAACGCGCTTATAATGGCGATCAAGGTCCGAACACTGGCGGTATGGGGGCATACTCACCAGCGCCAGTGGTAACCGATGAAATTCATCAGCGCATTATGAACGAAGTGATCTACCCAACAGTAGAAGGTATGGCAAGCGAAGGCCATCCTTACACTGGCTTCCTCTATGCTGGTTTGATGATCGATGACTCTGGGACCCCTAAAGTAATCGAATACAATTGCCGTTTTGGTGATCCTGAAACACAACCTATGATGCTTCGTTTACAGTCTGACTTAGTTGAACTGATTGAAGCAGCTAATCGTGTTGAACTTGATAAAACGACGATTGAGTTTGACTCACGCGCAGCAGTGGGTGTGGTACTTGCAGCTAAAGGCTACCCTGATAACTACCCAAAAGGTGATGCAATCAGTGGCTTGAAAGTAACCTACCCAGAAGGCGAAAAAGTCTTCCATGCGGGTACTAAGCAAGACGGCGATAACGTAGTGACTGCCGGTGGCCGAGTATTATGTGCAACGGCGCTAGGTAACACAGTTACCGAAGCGCAGCAACGTGCCTACCAACTAGTTGATGAAATTAGCTGGCAAGGTATGGAATACCGTACAGATATTGCTTATCGCGCTATTGCTCGCGAAAAATAGGTCTAACCAGCAGCTATTAATAATAAGCGCAGTTTATCTGCGCTTTTTTAGTGCTACACTAAAACCGTGATGTATTACATATAAGTAGCACCTTGGAACAACAGCCATTTAAATACCATATTATTGCATTGTTTATTTTGAGCATACTATTGTTCATCGTATATACGTTTGCGAATCATTTAGCCACCCCTACTCGCTATACAATCAATAAAACAGCTGCGGTTTATTTAGCGCAAAGCTATCGCATAGATCCATCAAAATCATTAACACTTACAGCATTTTTAGACGAATCTAATTCACGTATTGCAGAGCCCTTTGACACCATTCCATGGGGGCTAAAATCTCAAAACTATTGGCTGCTGATGAAGTTAGACAATAGGACAGCAGTATCAAAAGAGCTTTACGCCCACTTTGATAATCCGATGATTGATTATTTGACTGTTTATCAACTCGATAACCAAGGCCAGTTAATTAACACCTTTAATTTAGGCGATCGGCAAACAGGATTAAGCTTATTTGAATACAGTGTACCGCATATAGAATTTACTGTTGCCGCACAAAACCAGAGTTTTTTGGTCATAAAAATAGACACTACAGGGATCAGTAAAACCCCAATTAACTTATATGGCGAGGCTGAATTTAAAGATTTACTCCGTGCACAAACCGCTATCTGGGGCATTTTTGTTGGCGTACTAATCATGGCGGCTTTATATAATTTAGTACTGTATTTTGGTATTCGTGATCGGGTTTATCTTATTTATATTGGCTACATACTGTCAGCGTTGATCCTAATGGGCTCGGTATTAGGCTTTGGTTTTTACTTATGGCCAGTATCCTTACAAAAGCTTTTTAACCTCCATATAGTGGTAAGTAATTACGCCATCGCATTTTTTACGCTGTCATTTTGTACTATGTTTTTACGTTATCATAAAGATAAATGCTGGCGCTATAAACTAAGCCTAATACTATTGAGCTTAATGTTCGTTTTAGGGTTCGCCAGCTTTTTCATTGTTGAATATATTTCTTCGCAAATATTTTTTGCTGTGTTGGTATTACTCTATATTGTTTGTATTATTTTAATTTACAACAAACTACTTAGCGGCTTTCGTTGGGCTAAGTTTTATATGATCTCGTGGATCCCACTGATCATTGGCGCTGCAATCCAACCTTTAGAACTAACAGGCGTATTAGAATATAGCTTCACCACCCGCCATGCTTTTTTGGTTGCGATTCTTTGTGAAGTCATCTTAATGGCTATGGCGCTTGCCGATAGAGTGCGCTATCAACGAGAAAAGGCGTTGTACCACGCCACTCATACAGAACAAACCAAGTTATTAAACAGTGCTATGCTAAAACAAGCCTATATGACTTTACAGCTCAATCAGCGCACAGCAAGCTTATGCTTAATTAGAATTACTGATTTTAATTCTCTCAGTCATATTTTAAATCAAACTCAAAGCTGTCAGCTCGTTGTTGCTATAGCTAAATCTCTTGAGCTGCAACTGAGTAAAGAGCGCGAGTTTATCAATTTAGATAACAATTTAGATACCTATCCGCGGATTGCCGATTTGAGCAACGGTGTGCTAGCATTCATTTCAATTAAAACTCAAAGTGCGCAATCACTGCATGATAAATTAACCAAAATCCGCAAAAGCTTACCGAAGCATCATCCAGTGCAAGGGTTTGATTTACAGTTAAACTACGCAATGGGTTATTGTATCCTAGATGGTGAAAGTGGCTTTGATACATGGTTGCAAAATGGCTATTTTTCATTAACCGAAGCGCCACAAACAAGCTATCCAAATAATCACTCAAAAGTAATGCCTGTCACTATGAACATTAGCTTAGCGGCTGCATTCCAAAATGCCTTAAAAACTAACCAGTTAACTATTTATCATCAGCCACAAATAGATTTACGCAGCGGCCAAACGATTGGCAGTGAAGCCTTATTGCGCTGGCCTAATGCTCCTTATGAACAAATCAATATTGAAGCTTTAATTCTATTAGCTGAACGTACTGGTCTTATCAATGAACTTACATTATGGGTGCTCGATCAGGCTTGCCAAGATATCGCTAAGTTTAATCACGCAGGTTTTTTTAAGCATAAAGTAAGCGTTAATTTAAGTGCTAAAAACTTAATGATCCATAATTTAATTGAGAAAATTGAAAACACTTTACTCAAACATAACGTTCCTGCTAAACAACTTAAATTTGAACTTACTGAGTCAGCTTTAATTGCAAACCAACAGCAAATGATTAGCTTAGTTGAACAATTAACCCGCCTTGGTATTGAAGTGATTTTAGATGATTTTGGCACTGGCTATTCGTCACTAAATTGTTTTGTTAGCTACAACTTTTCAACCTTAAAAGTAGATAAATCATTTATTATAGGTCTCCCTACTCACAGTGCTAATCGAGTAATTGTTAAGGCTGCGATAGAAATGGCGCATAGTTTGGGTTTAAAAGTTACCGTCGAGGGAGTTGAAGATGTCACAACACAACAACTTTTAAAGGCCATGGGGGCAGACTACGGGCAAGGCTACTATTACTCCAAAGCCATCGCTGTGGATGACTATTTGCTGTGGTTAGCTGAAAATAAACAAGCTAATTAAGTAAAATTGCCACATGTTTAAGGATTACTGATAGAATCCTCTTTTTCACATCTTTAGGGGCGTAAAGATGCAAGGCACTATCAAAAAATTAAAATCATCGCTAACACAACCGATTCAGTATCATTTGCCTGTGGGTGATGAGTTGGTCGATCTTAATGCCTATATTGGCAAGCAACTTACACTGACTTTTAATGGCGCTATTGTATGTTCTAGCTGCGGTAAAAAAACCAAAAAAAGTTACTCGCAAGGTCATTGTTTTGTATGTATGCGTAAGCTTGCTAGCTGCGATATGTGCATTATGAAACCTGAAACATGTCACTTTGACCAAGGTACTTGTCGTGAGCCACAGTGGGGCGAAGAAAACTGTATGATCCCACATTATGTCTATCTTGCGAACACGTCAGGGCTGAAAGTGGGGATCACCCGTCATACACAAATTCCAACCCGCTGGATTGATCAAGGTGCAACGCAAGCACTGCCAATATTCAAAGTACAAACGCGCTTACAATCAGGATTAGTTGAAGTTGCCTTAGCACAATTTATTGCCGATAAAACCAATTGGCGTAATATGCTCAAAGGACAAAGCGATGTCCTTGATTTAAAAGCTGCTGCGGCAGAACTTATTCCACAAATTGCCGATAAACTAAATGAACTTGCAGAGCTCTTTGGTGCTACAGCGATAGAACAACTTGATGAAGAAGTGGTTGAATTAGAGTTTCCAGTTACTACCTACCCAACCAAAATCAGTTCATTTAATTTTGATAAAGAACCGGTCGTCAGTGGTATTTTAAACGGTATTAAAGGCCAGTACTTGATCTTTGATACTGGCGTTATCAACATTCGTAAATTTACTTCTTACGATATCACCGTAGGTTGATTTTGCAGCTGATAAAATTCAAACCATTGCCGCTGCGTTAACGGGCGGCAATAGTAATAGCCTTGGATCACATCGCAGCCTAAATCCAATAAGTAACTATACTGGGCAAGCTTTTCAACCCCTTCAGCGATAACTTGTAAATTAAGACTATTCGCCATTGCCACTATCGCGGCAACAATCTCACTATTACCGTATTCATCGGGTACTTTAGCAATAAAGCTGGCATCTATCTTTAATGTATCTATGGGTAATTTTGTAAGGTAACTCAGTGCCGAATAGCCGGTACCAAAGTCATCTAGCGCAATCTGTATGCCCATTTTTTTAAGTTGCCACAACTCTCTTTTCGCCTGACTAAACGAGCTAATAAAACTACTTTCAGTTAACTCTATTTCAAGACAATTTCCCGATAAATTATAGCGCTGGAGCATTTTTTCAACGTTACTTGATAAACTTCCCTGACTAAGATGGCAAGCTGAGATATTAATTGCCAACCGACCAGCCGTTATTCCTTGTTGTTGCCATAATGCCAATTGCATGCCTGCATTATTGAGCACCCAGAGATCCAGCTTTACAATTAGACCGAGTTCTTCCGCCAATGGAATAAACTGTGCAGGCGATATTATGCCAAGCGCGGGATCTTGCCAACGTAAGAGTGCTTCAACACCTTTGATAGCTTTACTTCTTAAACACTGTTTAGGCTGAAAATATAGTTCAAATTCATCATTTTCGAGCGCATATTGAAACCGGCTCATCATCGCCAAGCGCTCTAAAGAGCGTGCATTCATCGATGCTTTAAATAACTGAAATGAGTTTCTACCCACTTCTTTAGAGCGATACATGGCAATATCAGCATGTTTTAGTAAAGTTTCACTATCGAGACCATCATCAGGATAGACCGCTGCACCGATTGATGCTGTCGCGCCTACCTCAAGCCCTTCGAGCTGAAAAGGAGTGTTTAAGTTATTTAAAATTTGATCGGCTAAACTAATCACAGCGCTAATGTCTTCAATCTCGCACAGCACCACAAATTCGTCGCCACCTAAACGTGCTAAAGTATCACCTTCACATAATACGTTTTGCAGCCGTATTGCCACCATTTTTAATAACTCATCCCCAGCGCTATGCCCTAAGCTATCATTGATTTCCTTAAACCGATCTAGGTCAATAAACATCACTGCTAACATGTCATTATTACGATGTGCAGCAGCTAATGCCATAGTTAACCTGTCATTAAATAAGCGCCTATTAGGCAAGCCAGTTAGCTCATCAAAATAAGCTAACTGAACGATTTTGTCTTCTGCAGTTTTACGTTCAGTGATATCGCTAAAAATCGCCGCATACACTAGCTCATCATCATTTGGCTCGCGGATAGCAATAATAGTTAGCCATTCAACATACAAATCACCATTTTTTTTACGATTGCATATTTCCCCTTGCCACACACCAGTTTGGGTAATGGATTGCCACATTTTTACGTAGAAATTTTTACCGTGCTTTCCGGAGCTTAGAATTCTAGGGTGTTTGCCGACCACTTCATATTCTTGATAGCCAGTAAGGGCGGTAAAAGCAGGATTAACTTGCATGATCACACCATCTTGTTGGGTGATCATAATGCCATCAAGTGACGCATCAATTATTTTATTCGCGAGATACAAATTACGCTGTGAATGCTGAAGATCCATATCACGTTGTTCAAGTACTTTTTCAAGATCACTGCAATAAGCGCTTTCTATTTCATTAACAAGATGCTCAATGGCGAGCACCCCTTTAATCTCCAAATCGTCACTGACCACTAAATGGCGTACATTGTTAGTAGACATTAACCGATATGCATCGAATAAACTGCTTTTTGAGCTTACCCGATACAAGGGCCGACTTGCAAAACTCCAACATGACGCATTACTATCGGGTTCGACGATCAAATGCAGTAAATCTCGCTGGGTGATAATGCCATGTTCGTCTTGCTGCTGGTTATACACTAAAATAACTTGGGCGGTTCGCTCGCGCATCATTTCAACGCCTTCACTGAGCGTCAAATAACTAGGTACCACTAACACATCTTTATGATATTGCTCTTTGATTGGTCTAAATTGTAAATAGTGATCAAGCCCTTGATTACGTACAATATCACTAATACTAATAACGCCGCATGGTAGCTCATCATCATCCACAACTAATAAATGACGAACACTGTGTTGATAAAAAATAAGCGCGGCATCACACAGTAATTGCTGACAGGAGATTTTCAATACCGGGCTACTCATTACGCTTTGAATTTCAATATGTTTAAGGTTGCTGTCAGTAAAATCTAGTTTAATGCAATCTGCTTCAGTCCAAATACCAACGATTTCTTGCCGTTTTTTTATAAAAATTGCACTTATATTATGAACCTGCATCAACCGTACAGCATCAACTAAAGAGGTATCGGTGGAACAACATACTAATTTCCTTGAAAAGATATCTGATACCTGTTGAGGGTGGCGAGTTTGTTTCATAATATTCGTCCTTAGTATAATACGAACTATAATTATATTATTATATTGCTCGCGCTATTTGATACAGGACAATAAATACATGCATACTTACTTCCCTTACTTGATATGTAGTGACAACGAGCTAGAAATTATTAATGAACAACGGGATTTAAATGACTATCTACACAGTTTAACCGCTGAACAACAGCAACACTGTGTGATATTGAATAAACAAGGCGAATATTTTGATTTAGCATTTAACCTTGCAACACCGCTGACTAACATAGAGTTAGCTCGCAGAGTAACGCAGCACTTAGCACAAGAAGGACACTGCTGCTTAACTAAAATAACCAGCCTAACAGCTTCCCAAGCATTTGATCTATTAGGAATAAAATAGCACGTTTAGTTGCATCAGCCGTTTTATCCATGAGTTTAGTCGCCTGTGGTGGCAGCGATAACAATAAAGAACAGCAAACCCCACCAGCGACTTCTACACCGGTAACCTAGTAATTACAGTTTATTTATTACAAATAAAGAAAAAGCTTACTATCATGAACACGCCTTTAATATTGATTTAACGCATATCGTTTACAGTGATAAAAATGATATTATAAACATCTCGTTATACTCAGCTCAGTAAGGCATATAGCAATGAGTACACCTAATTTATCAAGACGCATGCGCAGGCTTCGCCACAGTGACGCAATGCGACAGTTAGTACGCGAATTTGATTTTAATATTGGCGATCTTATCCATCCTATTTTTATCGAAGAGTCGTTAACTGAAAGTCTAGAAATATCCACTATGCCTGGTATACAGCGCATTCCTGAACATGCATTAGCCCAAGAAATTACTGAACTGCATAGATTAGGAATTCAGTATGTTATGCCTTTTGGCATATCGCATCATAAAGACAGTGTTGGCAGTGATACATGGCACGATGATGGTTTACTGGCACGTATGATTAAAACAATCAAACAAACATGCCCCGAGATGATGGTAATACCCGACATTTGTTTTTGTGAATATACAGATCATGGACACTGTGGCGTTGTTGAAGATAATCAAGTTTGTAACGACGAAACTGTTGCTAATCTTGTAAAGCAGAGTGTGTGCGCAGCAAAAGCAGGTGCCGATATGCTAGCCCCATCTGCGATGATGGATGGTCAAGTTAAAGCTATTCGAGAAGGCCTTGATAATGCAGGGTTTGAACATGTTGCCATTTTAGCTCACGCCATTAAATTTGCTTCATCTTTCTATGGTCCATTTAGAGCTGCTGTTGATTGTGAATTAAGCGGTGATCGCAAAGGCTATCAAATGGATTACGCAAATATTCGTCAAGCGCTTCAAGAAGCCCTTCTTGATGAACAAGAAGGCGCTGATATTCTAATGGTGAAACCAGGCACGCCCTATCTTGATGTCCTTAGCAGCTTGAGAGAGAAAACAAACTTACCTTTAGCTGCCTACCAAGTTGGTGGTGAGTATGCCGCTATTAAATTTGCAGCTTTAGCAGGTGCCCTTGATGAAAAAAAAGTGGTATTTGAAACACTGACCGGCTTCAAACGTGCAGGCGCTGATTTAATAGTGAGTTATTATACAAAACAAGTTGCACAGTGGTTAAAAGAATAACCGTTGTCACTTTTTGGGCATGTAACATTTTAGAACACGCTAACCCTATATTGGCTTAGTTTAAACCTACGTAAATATCTTAACGTGTTACATGCGCAAAAATTAAAAAACAAAACTTGATCTCGTAAATCATAATTTGTCTTGTTTTATAGAGTGGGGATAAGTAATGTTTGCTGTGTTTTTACAAATATTGCTCATAGATAACCGATAAAAAGAGTCAATAATCACCACAACTTTGAATAATCAAGGAAGTACTATGTTCAAAAAATTTACTAGTAAGCTTTTCGGTGAAGATAAACAAATAACCATCAAAGATTTATTAATAGTTGCTTGCCAAGGCTATAACCATACGCAAACAGGCTTAGCCGCTAAGGTTGCTCATTACTTAGTAACAGGAGAAGGAGCTGATTGTCTTAACATATTAAATCAACTACCTAATTCGCGCCATTCGCAACTGCCAGGCCACTACTCGGTAAATAATAATGGCGAGTATGATAGACGCTCTTTAGTAGCCATGCAGCATGTTTTAAAGTCAGCTACAGGCCATCAAAACGACTTTTTACATCGTTTAGGTTTAGTAACAGAGGCGATTGCAAAGCATCACTATTTAAATCATATGGAGTCTAAACTAACAGGCTGGTTTGCCTTCTTACTGTTTTATTTTAACCAACACACTGATTTTGAATATGACACCAAGGCAACTCAATTCCCTAGTCGTGATGAACTGCTTACGCTGCTAGAAACGTATGACCAACCGCTGTGGTATATTGATGCCTATATTCTTGAGCGCTCCTATGCACAAAGAGGCTTTATCTATCCAGATCATTTGCTAGCTAATAGTGATTGGATAACGATTTGTTCAACACCTGAAAAATGCCAACAACTACAAAAAATCGACGCCAGCGGTCGTAATACGCTTTGCCAGTTTCTACTTAAGCAGCCGGTAATTCCAACTTCGTTATTACCGTTTTTAGCACAGCTTAGCGCTGATAAGTCCAGTCAGGTGCGTCTGTCAGCGAACAGTGTGATCCGTAAAATCGATGATGCACAATGCCTTGAGTTTTTCTCTGAACATTATGAAAAGGCTAATGCAAGCACACGAACTCACTGGATAAGCAGTGTGGTTGAGTGTAGTAATGCATTAACATTACTTGAAACATGGCAAGCCAGTGAAAAAACAGCATCAGTACACACTAAACTTACACTCGCCATTGAGCAATATCAGTTAAAGCAGCAAAGCGACAACTTTGATTGGCAGTTGCCTGCATACACAAACGTGAACTTTCACGGTGATTTCCCAGCGCATTGGGTTGAAGACTGTATGCAAAGCTTAGAAAAGCTAATTGCGCGTTCTGAACGATATATAAAAAACAGCAAGCCCGAAGCACCCGGCAGCTACTGGGCAAAGGCGATAGAGCGTGAAAAAGAAGAGCTTGCGATATATAAAACGATCACTAAAGATGATGTTGTTCAAGCTTTAAACGCTCTAGAACAAGGTCAAAAGCTTGGTAATGACATCTTTTATGACATTATCGATGAAGCTAAATTACTCAAACAGCCAAACATTGCAATAGCACATTTTTTTCAACTGCAGAAAATTGGCAGATGGCACATTAATAATCTGTTAAATGCAGCCAATACGAGCAAATTACTGCAAGAGAATCTTAGCGATGCTCGCCAATTACTGCCATTACTACAAGAGTTTAACTTTAGCGTTTGTGACTTAACGAACATACTTGTAAGTTCCCATGGTGAAGAGTTGGGTACTCGCCCATTGGCGTTAGAATCAATTGATGTGTGGCCCTTATTCGCCGAGTACCCAGAAACAATAGATTACGCACTTGATGGCCTATACACAAAGCTCATCCAGCAAGGAGATGACACAAAGCCAACGATTATCGATCGCCTCGACTCCAAGGATAACTATGATAACTATATGGTTATCAACCAGACACTGGCTTTATTAGCTGATTTTCCTAAACTTCCTCCCCATTGGTTACAACGCATCTATCAATTAGCGTTTGATAGTCGAAAATCAGTGCGCTTCACGGCACAAGCGACCGCACAAAAGCATGGCATCGTTGTTGAGCGAGTCAGCAAAAAATTACTATCAAGCGGCAATAATACTCGTAGTATTGCAGCAAAATGGCTGCAAACACTGGCGCTCAGTGATGCCCAACCAGCACTACAACAAGCAATTAGAAAAGAAAAAGATACCGCAATTCGTGCGCAAATGTTAGATGCCTTGCAGCAATGTGGCGGTGATATTAGTGAATTTACCTCACCAACTGCATTGGCTGAAGAAGCAGCTGCAGGGCTTCAAAAAGCAGTGCCTAAAAATATGCTTTGGCTGCAACGAGATAGGCTACCTAGCTGTAAATTTGTTAATGGTGAAGCAGTCGACACTGATATTATTTATTGGTGGTGTGTGCTCGCCGTTAAACTAAAACAGCCCGAAGGTAGTAACTTGCTACATTTGTATTTATCACTGCTTGATGATAATAGCCAAGCACAACTCGCTCACTGTTTATTATCAGCATTTATCACCCAAGATACACTTTGCCCTACCGAGCAACAAGCGCATGAATACGCCCAAGCTCATAAGCAGCAAGAGTTTGATATGTATCAACGTTGGGCTCAAAGTGAATGGGGGAAACAGTACAAAACGCATACTTTGGAAGATGCATATAATGCGTGTTACAAACAGAAAAAGTCAGAGCTATTAGGTAGTGCTATTAAAGAAAAAGGTTTGCTCGCCTTAATTATTGGCGGTAAACCGAATGAGCTTTTAGCCCTACTACAACCCTACATGAAGCAGTATTATGTACGTCGTGCGCAGATTGAAGCAATATTGAGTGCTATCGCCAATATTAATGATCCGATAATTATTCAATTTATGCTGTCGTTATCGCGACGTTACCGCACCAAATCAATACAAGAGTTAGCACGTCAGTTAGTTGATAAAATTGCCCAGCGAAACGGCTGGACGACCGATGAACTAGGCGATCGTACTATTCAAACTGCAGGCTTTGAAAACACACAAGGGCCAACACCTTTTAATTTAGGTCAGCGTACGCTGCAACTCCAGCTAAGCGATGATCTTAAATTTCAACTACTCAACGAAGAAGGCAAGGTGCTTAAGTCACTGCCGCAAGCGCGTAAAGATGATGACGATGCAGCCATCAGCGAAACTAAAAAATGGTTTAGCAGCTGTAAAAAAGAGCTAAAACAGGTAATAACGCAACAAACTAGTCGTCTATATGAGTCTATGGTTACTGAGCGTCATTGGCCTGCAAGCGACTGGCAAGAATATTTACATCAGCATCCTATCATGTTTCGTTTATTGCAACGTACGCTTTGGCAAGTACAGCTTGATGATGGTTGGCACAGTTTTCGCCCCACAGAAGATGGCGCACTCATTGATACAGAAGATGATGAAATTGAATTACCAGCCCAGGCCAGTATCCGCTTGCTAAGTGGTAATCAACTCAATAGTGAAGCAAGCCAAGCTTGGCAGGCCCACTTAAAAGATTACAAAATTAAACCGCTGTTTGAGCAACTCAAGTCGCTTGAAGTAAATATAACTGCAGAACAGTTAGCATTGGATCATCATAAAGGCTTGATGACTGATACCTTCACACTACGCAGCTTATTGACCAAAAAAGACTACAAGCAAGGCGACCCTGAAGACGCAGGATTTTTTGATCATTACTATAAACTGTTTGATCAATTAGGACTTAGAGTTCAATTTGACTTCAGTGGTAACTGTGTCCCCGAAGAGAATGTTTCTGCAGCTATTTATAGCATCACAGTATGGCAATTTAATCCAAAAGCACGTGGCTGGAACCGCTATGATGCATTACCGCTTACTCAAGTCCCTGCTAATCTGCTTAACGCTATCGCCTTGGATTACGAAGAGGTGGCGAAAAAGTGTCATGCAGATCCACTGTGGCAGCAAAAGCTACCGTTTAATTAGCCGCTATAACAGTAAATGCTGGCCACATTAACGATGGCCAGCGTTTAGAAATCAAGATGATCTATCTAGCAAGGACGTTTTATGCTTAATACGTTAAACACGCCTCCGAACACAGACATTGCTGAACTATTAACTCTTGCCTGTAAAGGCTATGAAATAGCAGAATCAGGTCTCGCTCATAACGTTACACATTACTTATTACATGGGGAAAATCCCCGTTGTTTAATTACTTTAGCACAGCTTCCCGATACAAAAAGTAAACAGGCACCTGGTTGCTATGACTGGGAAGCAGCAGAAGCGATGTGGCAAGTACTCATGTCTACTCAAAGCCAGCAACTGGACTTTTTGCATCGCTTAGGTTTAGTCGTTGCTTGTTTTAACGAGCCCTATTTTGATGCGTTTAGCCATGTACTTTCGAGCTTTGATAACTGGTTTGCCTATCTTCTAAACTTCCTGAACAGGCAATTTAAAACGCATACAGCGTCATCTGTAGAGCAATTACCCAATCGACACACACTGCTGGAATTATTAAAAATATATCAATTACCTAGCTGGTATATTGATGCTTTTATATTAGAGCGTAATAACAAGTATGTTCCAGCAGAGTATGCCCAATATTTACTCACACATACCAACTGGCTAAGTGTCAGCAACGAGCCTGATTTCGACCAACAGCTACAACAACTTCATAGCGAAGGTCGTTACATTTTCGGTTGTCAACTGACAAAGTACTGTGAACTACCCAACACCTTACTACCGCTAGTAATGACATTAGCGGATGATTCCACCAGCAAAGTACGACAAGCCGCGGCGCTTGCCTTCGCACGCCTTGATACAGCAATGTGGGTCAACTACCTTAAAGAACACTTTCATGATGCAAGCACCACCACCCAAGCCCATTGGATTACACTTATTAGCCGTTATAATGCGGCGCAGCCACTTTTAACCCAGTGGCTTAGTGAAACAAACAGCAAAGTATTGCAACAACAACTCACGCAGGCATTGCATGAATATCAGCTGATACAAAAAAGTCAGTATTTTGATTGGCCACTGCCAAGCCTCCCCCCCCTTTCTATCAGCCATGATTTTCCAGAGCGTTGGCTTGATGTTTGCCAGCAAGTGTTAAGCACTGAAATAGCCAAAGCGGAACAAGAAATTGCAACGGCGCAGCAAGCACTTTTGGATTATCCGCAAAATTGTCACCAAAGGCAGCAACGTTTGGCATCTGATCGTGACGACTTACAAGGGCTGCGCTCACTTACGCCAGAACAACTTGCCCAAGCGCTTGCGCAACTACAGCAACGCCAAATACAAACACAGCCCGGCTACGATATTATTTATAGGCTAGTTGATAATAAATACGCAGCCCAAATTATTGGCGAAGCTAAACTGATGAACCAAAGTGATGCTCAACTAGTGCACTTTTTCCTATTAGCTACTGGTTTATTTTATGGGCTTTCAACGGTACTCGAAGAGCCTCACCCTAGTAAATTGATCCAACGTGATATCAAAGATATACGCCAGTTACAGCCAGTACTGCACCCTTTTGGTATTAGCCCTAGCGATTTAACTAATTACATCCTTGATATTAGACATGAACCTAGTGGCAGCCTCCCGATAGCTTTAGAGTCATTTGAAATATGGCCGCTATTTGCGCACTATCCACAAACGATGACGCTAGCACTTGATGGCCAACTGAGCAGCGCAACATTTAGTTCAAGTACCGACTCATGGATCATTGAGTCACTTCTCAATGATCGTATCGATAGCACGCGCATTACTGAACAAGCCTTGGCTTTATTAGCTGATTTTCCAGCGATACCCCCCTATTGGCTCGAACGCATATATCAACTCGCCTTTGATAATCGCAAGCACGTACGCAAGTTAGCGCAATACGCCGTGCAGCAGCATGAATTGCTCATTGAAAAAATAACGACAGGTTTAGCATCAAGCAATAAAGAAACCCGCAGCCTCACTGCACAGTGGTTAACTCACCTGCAACACCCTGATGCGAAGCCCGCACTGCAAGACGCAATCACCACAGAAAAAGATACCACTACTCGTAACCAATTATTGGATGCGCTACAACAATGCGGCGGTGATATTAGCTATTTCATCACCCCCGCTATTTTAGCTGAAGAAGCAGCTACAGGGCTCAAAAAAGCAGCCCCTAAACATATGGCCTGGCTACAACAAGCGATGTTACCCACCTGCCACTTTCGTCATGGCGACCCTGTGGAGCCAAGCATTATCTATTGGTGGTGTGTGTTAGCCGTAAAGCTTAAACAACCCCAAGGGAGCAACCTATTAAGGTTATATTTATCACTCCTCGATGATGACAGTCAGGCTCGCCTAGGCCACTTTTTATTATCAGCTTTTATAAGTCAAGATACGCTTGCCCCTTCTGATCAACAGGCGCATGACTATGCGCAAGCGAATAAGCAACGCGAGTACAACAGGTACCAAGATTTAGCGCAATATGATTGGGGCCAAGAATACGCTACACGCACATTACTCGATGCTTACAATGCATGTTACAACTTATATAAATCTCAATTGCATGGCTCGGCTATTAAAGAAAAAGGCTTACTGGCATTAATCAATGGTGGTAATCCCCAAGCGTTGTTAGCACTGATCCAGCCGTATATGAAAAAACACTATCTGCGCCGTACACAAATAGAAGCGATGATCAGCGCCATCGCTCACATCAACAATACAGTGATTATCCAATTTATGCTGTCGATAGCCCGCCAACATCGTACCCAATCAATACAAGCGTTGGCGCGCGAGCTAGTTGGCCAAATTGCAAAGCGTAACAGCTGGACGACTGATGAATTGGCAGATCGCACCATCCAAACCGCGGGCTTAGAGCATATACAAGATCCAACACCGTTTAGCTTTGGCAATCGCGCTTTACAACTGCAACTGAGCGACTCACTTAAGCTGCAATTAATAAACGAAGAAGGCAAGGTGATTAAATCGCTGCCACAACCACGCAAAGAGGATAGCGAAGATCAGATCAACCAAACTAAAAAATGGTTTAGTGGTTGTAAAAAAGAGCTAAAACAAGTGATTGAACAACAACATGCCCGCCTATATGCAGCCATGATCACCGAGCGTCACTGGCCTTTAAATGAGTGGCATGAATATTTACACCAACATCCGGTGATGTTTCGCTTACTACAACGCACCTTATGGCAAGTACAACTTGATAATGATTGGCATACCTTTCGCCCGACTGAAGATGGTAGTTTAGTCGATGTAAATGATGAAGAGGTTACGCTACCATCGGGTGCAAATATTCGTTTGCTCAGTGCTAATCAGCTTGATAAAGCCGCCCTTAAAGCATGGCAACTACATTTAAAAGATTATAAGATAAAGCCACTTTTTGAGCAGCTCAAATCCGCTAATATTAGCGTCACACCTGAGCAAATATCATTGGAGCATCATTTGGGCCTTATGAGTGATGCTTTTACTCTGCGCGGTTTACTCACCAAACTCGATTATCAACGCGGTGAAACAGAAGATGGGGCGTTTTTTAATTACTACGAAAAATCATTTGAGCAGGCAGGGCTTCGCATTCAATTTGAGTTTAGTGGTAACTATTTACCAGAGGAAAATGAACCCGTTGCCATTTATAGCTGCAAAATATTGCAGCAAATTCAAGGTTCGCGCGCACGTAGTCGCTATCAAACCATACCACTTGCGCAAGCGCCCGCAAGCCTGCTTAACGCAATGGCTCTGGATTATCAAGCAATAGCTAAGAAATGCCATGCAGATCCTAATTGGCTATCAAAACTACCGTGGTAATAAAGTTATTTATACTTCGTTGTTTGCCCTGACTCCGGCAAAGAACGCTATATACAGTCAGTACTGTAGTAAAGGACGTACCTAATGAATAAACAGATTATTCGTGCTCGCGCCGAACAACGCTATCAAGTTGAATTAGAACAGCTCATTGCCACTGATAGTGGTGCTCGTCCGAGCGGCTGGCAGCTTTCAGCAAGTGCCGTAAAACGCTTTATTTGTGGCGATAAACAGCACAATATCAGCCGTAAATATTATGGTGATGATGCACTTGTTGAACGTGCGATTGTCAGCCTAATGGGCAACAATGGCCTGATGATGGTTGGCGAACCAGGTACAGCAAAATCAATGTTGTCAGAGCTACTCGCGGCGGCGATAAGTGGCACCAGCGAGTTATTGATCCAAGGTACTGCGGGGACGACTGAGGAGCAAGTTAAATATAGTTGGAACTTTGCCATGCTGCTAGCCAATGGCCCTAGCTTTGATGCGCTGTTAAAAAGCCCTATTTATGCTGCTATGGAGCAAGGTAAATTAGTGCGTATTGAAGAGATCACTCGCTGCCCGCAGGAAATCCAAGATGTGCTTATTTCCTTAATGTCGGAAAAAACACTCACAATCCCAGAGCTGGGGATCGCCATTCAAGCCAAGCCTGGATTTAATGTAATTGCCACCGCCAACTTACTCGACCGCGGCGTTAATGAGATGTCGAGCGCCCTTAAACGTCGCTTTAATTTTGAAACAGTGCCAGTACTTAATGATGTAAAACTAGAGCAAGAGCTTATTTTATCTCAGGTCAATGCCCGCTTTATTAACGAAGCACAGCAACCACAAATTAATGAAGAGTTAGTACAGTTATTAGTACAGGTATTTCATGACTTGCGTAACAACCTTGGTGCACAATCTTTAGATGCTACTTTATCAACTGCCGAAGCGGTCAATATTGTGCATTCTTGTGCCTTACATAGTCTCTATTGGCATCAACCCATGAGTGCTGAGCAGTTAGTACAACAGATGCACGGCACCTTGATTAAAGATAAACCCGATGACATTAAAAAATTAGCTCACTATCTTGATGCTGTTGTACGTGAACGCAAAGAGTGGCGTGCTTTTTTTGATGCAGGTAAAGCGTTGTGGATGAAATAACACCAGATAACAACGGCTTTAGCCAAGCATTAGCAAAGCTCAGCCAACAGTTTTTACAAGATGAAAAGATACGCTGGTTGCCAGTACGCCATCACAGCCCTGCTTGTGCGCATTTTGCTTTAGCTCAATTAAACGCTTGGCAACCAGATGTTGTATTGATTGAAGCACCGCACAGTTTTGGGCAACACCTTGGCCTATTGCAAAACAAACATGTGGTGCCACCGATTGCAGTTTATCAACAGCAAAGCTATTTTCCTTTCGCTGAAAATAGCCCTGAGTGGCAAGCACTGCGCTGGGCTGGCGACAACCACGTGCCAGTACAATTTATTGACTTAGACAGCACTGACGAGCAGCAAGAAGAACCACTTGATCGCTACAGCGATGCCCGTATTTTAAGCTCAAGCTATAGTCGTCAGCTACAACAAACCATGGGTTGCCGTGATGCCGATGAGCTTTGGCTGCGCTTATTTGAGCTACAAAATTTTGAAAGTGCGAATGATTTTTTTGAGCAAGTATTACTATTTTGTGCTGCTAGCCGCCTTTATTATGATCAAAAAAGTTTGCAGCAACTAGGCGATCTAGACCGCGAGAAACAAATGCGTGCCTGCATTCGCACAGCTAGTCATGATTATCAACGCATCGCGGTAATGACCGGCGGTTTCCATACCAGTGCACTGTTTGATTACGAGCAAGAATCAACTTCTATTCGTAAAAGTACTGAGGATAGTTTTGTGATCCGTTACAGCGATTCTTTACTTGATGCTCATCAAGGCTACCAAGCGGGAATGCCCTACCCTGCGTTTTGCCGTTGGCTGTTTGAACAACGTTCATTATCAGCCAGTGATTGGCTACTGTATTTATTAGCACAAATGCCTAAGTTAACGCTTATAGCTAAACAAAATGTTTTTGAGCACTTAAGTCAGCTCTGTCAGTTGCGGGGAATTGTGCGCGCTGGTTGCTATGATCTACTCGATTCTTTAGGAAGTTGCCAGTTTAAACAACAAAGTAGCTCGCGCGACTATCGACCTTGGCAGCAGCTGTTGCGTGGCGAAAACATGGGACAACTACCAGCAAATCAACGTAATTTGCCATTAGTCGACGATGTATTAGCCCATTGCAAACATGTACAGCTGACAATTGGTACAGTTAATCGTAGCCATTTTTCTTTATATGAATTAACCGAGCGGCAACGCCAGCGCCGCCAACTATTGAGCCAATTACTATTTTTAGACATCGGCTTTTGCCAATACGAACAAAGCATGCATGCCTTTTATAATATTCATACAGCCGCAAAGCATGAGAGCTGGCGCTACCATTGGACCCCTTCAGTAGAAGTGGCATTAATTGAATTAAGTACTTTAGGCGGCACTCTCAAAACAGTTGTACAGCATCGCTTGGCGCAACAAAGTGAAAGCGATTTGCCACAAATGCTTGATAAATTAATACTGTCACTTCAATTAGGCGTGCAATATCAATTTAACTCAGTTGCAATAACCCGTGAAATAAACGATTGCAGTACCATAAAAATACTATCAGATAGCTTCATTAAGTTATATCGCACCAGTAAGCACCCGCTTTTTAATGACTACCACCAGCAACTCAACGCATTAATTACACCGTTGTGGCGTCAATTAAGCTTTCACTTGCCCTCGTTAAATCAACTACCTGAAGATGAAGCGCAACAAGTACTGTTGTCATTACAAGCTATTGCACGCCAACAAATGGATGTACTTAAACAACCTTGGCGTGAGCGTTTACACTGGCTAATAGAACACAATGAACACACCCCTACCCTTTGGTTTGCGCTTAAAGCGTTGGCTGTAGACTTAGATGAGTTAGACCCTGCCTCTTTATTAAATGAACTACAACGCTATAGCGGCGACCGTTTCACTATTTTGCGCACACTGCTGACGGTTGTACCCCATTGGCTCAATCATCAAAACGGGCTATTGTCATTACTCAATCACAGTATTGAGCAACTCGATGATGAGCAGTTTGTTGAGCAGTTACCACAATTACGTGGGCTATTTTGCGATAAAGATGCACGGGAAATTGATGGTATTAGCCAGCAACTCGGTACACTTAATCAATGGCAACAGCAATTAAATTGGCTCAATGAAGATATCAGCGAGCATGATGTAAACCAAGCAATGTTATTAGATAAACAATTACAACAGCAACTGCTTGAACAAGGATTAAGTGCATGGACTACTCGCTAAAACAGCGCTGGCGTTTAGTATTAGGGCGCTATGCTGAATCACTCGATACCAGTTTATCAAGTGAGCAAAATCAACAAGACCAAGTCCTTGAGCAACTTTATCAACAGGGTTTAAAAGAGCGAGGTTTTCAAATATCGGGGGGCTTAGAAGCAAGCCAGCCATCGGTAGTACAGTGGCTCGATAACGCTGAAAAGCTGTTTCCTAAAAGTGTTAATGACACCTTGCAACATCAAGCATTAGAGCGCTTTAATCTTAAGCAGCTATTAGAAGAACCACGAGTACTACAAAATATTTCACCCTCTATGGGGTTGTTAAAGCAATTAATGAGTATTTCAGCGCATACCAACCCTAAATTACAGCAGCAAGTGCAACAAATCATTACAACTGTAGTAGAGGATTTGCTAAAGCAATTACGACCACTGTTTAATAACAAGCTCAATGGTAAGCTAAATCGCCAAGCGCACAGTCCACAAAAACGACTTGCTAACTTAGATTGGCAAACAAGTATTCGCAAGAACCTTAAACACTTTGATGGCAAACGCGTGCTATTTGAGCGCATTTACTTTCATGCTCGCCAGCAACCACAATTGCCTTGGCACGTTGTTTTATGTATCGACCAATCAGGCTCTATGTCCAGTTCTATGGTGTATTCAGCGGTGATCGCTGGTATTTTAAAACAACTCCCCTGTATAAAACTCTCGCTGGTGGTGTTTGATACACAAGTTGTTGATCTTTCCGAGCAAGCTGATGATCCCGTAAAAGTATTGCTCTCGACTCAACTTGGTGGTGGCACTTTAATTGCTAAAGCATGGCAATACTGTGAGCAGCTAATCGAGACTCCTTCGCGTACCATTATTGCTACCGTGTCTGATTTTTGTGAAGGTGGCCCTGAGCAAGCAATGTTTCAACAAGCTCAGCATCTTATTGATAGTGGGGTGACAATGTTAGGCATGACCGCATTGAGCCCAGAATCAATGCCTTTTTATGATACTAACGCAACAGCCAAACTTAGCCGTATGAAAATGCAGATTGCTTCATTAACGCCTGACCACTTTGCAAGTTGGCTAGCATCCACGATGGGATTACAAAAATGAGCAGCATGAGCATAAAACAATAATGGATATCAGTATTTTTGAAACCCTCGCCAGTGCGGGGTTAGTCCGCCGAGCACAAAAAGCGCTCGATAAATCCAGCCCACATATAAGTGGCGCTTCGCCAATTCAGTTTACATTCGAAGGCCAGCAAGGTGTACTGGATTTACATAATCCTAATAATAGCCAATGTGATTGCGCCGCAAATGGTATTTGTAAGCATATCATTGCAGCCAGCATATTTGCTTGGCAACAATCGCCAGTATCTGCAGCAACGATTGAAGAAAATGAAGTGCCGCAAATCGATACTAATACGTTATTAGCCAGTGCTGGCAAAGTAAAAATACGCCAGCTTTATCGTCAAGTTCAGCGTCGTTGGCAAGCTGACATCGTGCAACAAGGCGCGCAGGTTTGCATTACTATCAAGGAGCACACGCTCCATTTTACTAACGTAACCACAATTAATGATATTATCTGCAATGAAGATAGCCAAGCATACGCACTACTGGGCGTTTACTTGTGGCTTGAGCAACAAGGTGAAATGCTGCAATGGCCCGACTGGTTGCAACTAGAACAAGAGCACCAAAAAACACTATTAAACCAAACACAAACGCAGCTTAAGCAGGCATGCTACGCTGAACTCATTATGCTTGCAGGAGTACCCTTAGCGCAACTGCGCAGTGAATCACTGCTCACTATTGAATTACTGCAGATCCCGATGGAAAAGGCAGGCTTTAACATTGCACCACTAAAACGTTTATGCGGCACACTCGCACGCTATCTTAGTGGTGAACATCTGCGAGACAAACGCACTGTTTTGCTTGAACTAGCACACGTTTTGGTGATGCTTGAACGCCAAGAGCAAACACAAACGCAAGATGCTGAACATATTTGTCCTCCACAGCAGTTGTTATGTTTAGGCGGTTATCCGTGGCGTCGTAGCAGTGGCGCACATGGATTGACGTTGGTTTTACAAGACGAATACGGCCGCTTTATTACGCTTGCCGAAAGTCGCACAACAACCGAGCAAACACTTAACTATAGCCAAATCTGGCAAGCAAACCAATTACTTGAAGGTGCGCCTTCTGGCAGCAATTGGTTTGGGCAAACACAACGTATTTCAAACGCTCAGCTCAATGGCTGGCAGCGGCTTCGCCAACTTAAAAAGACCTATGTTGAACCAAGCGAACAATCACTAAATCCACAATTCATCGATGATATAACACTGATTGATTGGCAAAACGACTATGTATGTTTTGCGCCAAGTTATAGTCATCAACACACATTTGATGAAGCCACGCAATGTATGCGGCTTAGCTATCAAGATAAACAGCACAATACGATCTTTTTTAGCTTGCCTTATAGCGAGCTGGCACACCATGCGATCAATAATATGATGCTATTTAAGCAGCAATTGCCACAGCTCATTGTGGCTCGTATTGAGCGCGATAGCACGCAGTGGCAGTTACGTCCGATTACTGTAAAACTGGATCGTTGGATTAATCTCTATTTTGATGATTTAACCGACAACAAAACAACTAATATATTTAGCAACTGGCTTGCAAAACAATCTCCACAGCCGCAACTGTCATCGCCAAGACGAGATAAAGTACAGCAATTTTTGCTAAAAGTGCTCGATGAATTAGCGCAAAGCCATAGCATGCCTCAGCAATCACACAGTGAAATGGCGCAAAAATTAGGACTGCGCACGTTGAGCCATTTTTTAAGTAACTCTGGGCCAGAACATCGTTTAAAAGCAGCTTACTGCGCCGAGCAGCTACTACAGTTAAGCAGTCTTAAACCTGTAAAGTTTAATGAGCTGCAAAACTAAGTGCTGATTAAAGTTCAGCTATATTATGCATTTTTTTAGGGAGTATTATTGAGTATAACAGTAAGCACTTTCGCGCTGCCAAAACGGTACGCATGCTTGTAATTGGAGTCGGGAGATCCGCATGGGTTTTGCCCCTACACGATTAAAACTGAGTAATGGTGAGCAGATCATCGCTAACGGGGAGCTTAATTTTATCGATATAAACCAAGTTGATGCAACGCAAACAAACGTAGGCAAGTTACCCAAGAGTATGAATAAACTTCCTTCTGTTTAATCATTTTCAACAGCAAATTACCTCGTTCATCGCAACGCCCTAACAGGTCCTATATTTTTCTAAACTTAGCGCGTTGCAACAATCTCACCGCGAAAATAATAATGATATTTATCGTAAGCATCCGAATGAGTTTGTTCATCATATTGAGTGACTTTAAAGCTGTCAGCATCGACTTGTGTCATCGGCTTTGCCGACTTATATTGAGTTACGTAATAAACAGTCTCACCACTGCGATAGTAGTCGCGTTGAAAAATTTCAAAATTGCTGGGATCAGCCCCCATCAATACATGACTATCTTCACCATTTAAGTAAAAAATATGCTGATTATCGCTAGCAAAGTTCTCGTCTAATCGTGTAAAACTAGCGGTATCTACATCAATGTCAGTTAAGATGGCTATATTTGCGTAAAAGATATGTTGCTGGTCTTTACCGTAACTATCATCGATAGGTTTAAATGACTGCGCATCTATTTCAGGCACTGGCTCATCGTTATGGTAAATGACTTGTCGGCCTTTCCTTCCAGAGATATTCCAAAAGCTATAAGAATAGGCCTTATAACTTTTAGGATCAGCTCCTGCAACAATACGCTCGCCTTTAACCACTTGCGAATCATTAATCCAATAAAGATCAGTACCAATAATCTTAGCCTTTAGATTATCAGAGTTAACACCGCTAATAGCGTTACCACAATAGTAAAGGTGCTGTTTATCTTTGGCGTATAATGCAGCGTCATAGGTATTCAAATTGGCTAAACTGTAAGTAGTAAAGCTTTCAGCGTCAGCGTTTTCTATTAACTTAGCATTAAAGTAAACACGCTGTTCGACCACACAGTAGCCACCATTGGCAATACCTCGAAGCAGATTACTGATCATACCCGTATAGCCAAATATCACAAAGAAAAACCCAATAACAACAGCACTTATCAGCGCCATTTTATAACTATCAATACCAAAATAACTGCCGCCAAATAAACCAATAAGCAAAAATAATGGTACTGGAAAACTTAATATGAGTATGGCAGAGAACACTTTTTGCTTATTATTCATCGCGCCAGGGGCACCAAACATCATCGGCGACATCATCATCATGCTTCCCCAAAAGCACAGTGCCAACGTGACTAAGATATTAATTACTACAGACATTATCTTCCTTGTTTAATTAGTGGTATTGGTATCATACAACAACCAATATTTTTACTTAATTGTAGAATGAATATAAAGCTACTCTTCTGCTTGTGTAAACACTCTAATATGCTCTACGGCGCTGCGCCCTAGCGCTGATAAATTATACCCGCCTTCTAAATAAGAGATAATCCCTCTACAGCCAGTACTTTTTACCATGTCACACAGCTGTTGTGTCAACCAAGCATAATCGGCCTCAACAAATTTGAGACTTGCCATATCATCTTCAAAATGCGCATCAAATCCTGCGCTAATAAACAATAACTCTGGCTTAAACTCTGTTAATTTAGGTAACCACTGTTGGTTATACAACGTTTTTAAATCATTGCCATCGCTAGCTATGGGCAACGGTGAATTAACCAATGTATCGTTATTTTCAACGGCGGTATTAGGGTAAAAAGGATGCTGAAATAATGAGCAAAGCAACACATTATCATCATCGATAAAAATGTCTTGCGTGCCATTACCGTGGTGAACATCAAAATCGACAATCGCAATGCGCTTAATCCCTTTACTTTGCGCGTACTTCACCGAAATTGCTAAGTTATTAAACACACAAAAGCCGGCAGAGGTTGTACGGTTTGCATGATGACCCGGTGGCCGTACGGAGCAAAATGCGGCATCGAGGTTATCCGCTAATATTTCATCGACGGCTAATAGCCCTGCCCCTACCGCCCGCTCAATTGCCAAAAATGACTCTGGGCATAACCAAGTGTCGCCATCAAGTGATACTAAACCTTGTTCCGGGAGGGTGTTTTCCACCAGCGATACAAGGGCCTCATCATGGGCTAATAAGTAATGCTCACGTAATGCTTTAGGCGCTTGCTTTTGCTGCACGGCAATATCCAAGCCACTGGCCAAAAGACGATCGGTAATAGCATCTAAGCGCTCAGGACACTCTGGATGATCCGCGATCATTTTGTGTTTACGGCAAAAAGGATGAGAAATAATCGCAGTACGCATAAATGCTCCAAATGAGTTAACGACTGTAACTATAACAAAGCCACCCTTTGGTGGCTTTGCGACTTTGGTTTACTATTTAGCTTGCAAATGAAGATTTCTAAAATCAAAACTGAAATCAGTCACCGCTGTTGATACTGCACGCATTGTCGCTTCATTCACACGATTGTTAGTGCTCATATCAAAGCTAATATACGCATCAGCTTCGAGTAGCTTTTCATCCCACTTGACGATAAATGTGTTGCCCGTGTAATGCTCAAGCTGCCCTTTTAAACGTTTAGTATGCGTGAAATCAATACGTAGCTTACCGTCCAGCTCTTCAATAATAACATCACCATACCAATCATCATGCAAAGTGCCGGTGTAGCTAATATTTGGTAACTGTGGTTGATAGTCTGCAGGAGCGTCCGGCTTAGCATTAGCATACGCTTTTTGCTTACCTTCAAAATGCTTTTTAGCCAACTCTGCTACCCAGTCTTTATCTTCAAGTTCAAGGGCGTCTTCAAGCACTTCATGAGTAATAGCAGAGAGCGCACCGAATGCTTGCTGATTAGATAAAATAACAATCCCGAGGTTTTTCTCAGGCAATAACGTCACCTGCGATACCATTCCTAAAATACCACCACCATGGCCTAATTTTTTAATACCGTGGTAGTCTTCAATGCTCCAACCTAAACCATAACCTCTAAATTGCTGATGATAAGCCTCATAAGCGCTTTTTGACGCCAGTGAGGTAATATGTGGATGCCACATTTGCTCTTGTTGTTTTTCACTAAACAACTGCTCGCCATTTGGCATTTTACCATGGGCTAATTGTGTACGTAGCCATTGGCTCATATCATTCACACTGGATGCAATCGCGCCGGCACCACGAAAATCCTCTAAGTAATTAACGAAAAATGGATGTAATTGACCATCCATAGGAATATGACCCGTTGCCCAGTTATTATTACTTTTTGGAATACGCGAAAAACCAGCGCGTGAGTTATCCATGTGCAAAGGCTGGAGAATATTCTTTTCAATATAATCATTCCAGCTCATACCTGAGACCCGCGCGACTACCTCGCCAGCGGTCACAAACATCAAGTTGTTATAAGCGTATGTGCTGCGAAAGCTACTAGCTGGTTTTAAATATTTAAGGCCTGCGAGAATTTCTTCGATTGATTTATCGGTGTCAGGCCAAATCATTAAATCCCCTTGGCCTAACCCTAAACCACTACGGTGACTTAATAAATCACGGATCGTCATTTCGCGGGTTACATAAGGGTCGTATAAACGAAATTCAGGAAGGTGATCAATTACCTTGTCATCCCAACTAAGCTTTTCTTCATCAACTAATTTTGCCAATGCCGCAACCGTAAATGCTTTAGTATTTGATGCAATACCAAATAAGGTGTCTTTATTCACCTTGCTACCAGTATCTAAGTTACTAACACCAAAGCCTTTAGCAAAAATAACCTTATCGTTTTCAACAATCGCCACGGCCATACCCGGCACATCAAAGCGCGCCATTGAATTTTCAATCACTTGATTGATGTGCTTGGTATCAATATCGGCATAGCTATTAAATGCACAGCCTGCTAATAAGGTGGCCGCAATCGCTAGTTTAGTTAATTTCATAACAATCCTTGGAGTTATCATTTTAGTTTTTATTTTTGATGTACAGCAAACTCAATGGCTGCACGCGCACTGTCACTATCTTGGCAGGTTGGCCGAGACTTTATGGCATCACTGTACGCATTTGGCACACCAGCTTCAAGCGCACCGCGATGAACGTGCTGCATATACCAATCGTAAGGCAGTATCTGCGCATCAGTGGTGTTGGCAATATAACAATGCGCCGCTACTTGTTGCCCATCAAGTAATGTTACTTGAATATCCACGCAGTCATAACGGGGCCCTTCGATGGCGTCTAAAATCGTTTTTTCTGCGTCATTGAGTTGATATACCACGCCATATACTTGCGCGTTCTTATCATTTGATGGGCGTACATTGCCTTTTCCTGAGCCATCAGTACTTACCATATCAAAGGTTAACTCGTAACCGGCTAGTATTGCCGTACCAATACGAGTAGCGTTTGGTAAACGCGCCAACAAACGACTCGACGACATATTTGAACCAAACGAAAAATTATATACAGCCATATTCACCTACTACAGATTTCTGTTAAAACAATACTTACACTACAATTCTTATTGCTAGAGCGATCAAAATCACGCCAATACCACGGTCAAACCAATAGCCACTTTTTTGAAAAAAACCGCGAACACTAGGCTTTGATAGCACCAAGGATAGAAACGAAAACCACGCCCACGTTGCCAATGCCATATACAGCCCATAACCTGCTTGCACAATTAATGGCGTTGACTGGCTGATCACTAAAGTAAACAACGACATAAAAAATAACGTGGCTTTTGGGTTTAACGCATTGGTTAAAAAGCCGCGACGAAATGCAATCCAACTGGATTCAACACCTTGAGATTGAAGAACAGTTTCTTGCTGCGCTGGCGCCGGTCTAGCACTTCTAAGCGCTTGCACACCAATGTAGGCCAAGTATGCACCCGCTAAATATTTTAATGCCATAAATACGTTTGGCGATTGCGTTAATAAAACCGCAACCCCGAGTAAGCAATAACTAACATGTAATAAAATAGCCAGGCCTACCCCAAAGCTGGTCCACAATGCATTACGACGCCCCTGCTGAACACTTTGTTTAAGCACAATGGCAAAATCTGGGCCAGGGCTTGCTACAGCAAAAAAGTGTGCCAGTGCAATCAATAAAAACTCATCTAAATAAGCCACGATTACCCCGCTTTTTTATCATCAAGCGCTAACAACAACGGACTAGCAGTACTATTAACTAAGGCTTTTATTTCTTTTTGCGCCTTTTTGAATTGGCTGCGTAAGTGCGGCTTTAAATGCTTTTTAGAATCTTTATAGCCTTTAAAGTGGCAAATAAGGGCATGCATAAATAAGGTTTGCGGTTCACTAAGTGCAGCTTGCCTGTTCGCATAGGGGTTGTAACACGAGCCACAGCCCCCTTTAAACTGATACACCGTATTGCTCATCATTACCCCAAAACCTAAAAAACATGCCACGGCATCGGCGGCTTGTGGTAAAAACTCTTTACCGCCTGGTGGTAACACGCCCACATGGTGGATCATAATTGTCGCTAAAGTACCGGCAAAGCTGGCCACTAAATCTTGTGGCTGATTAATTTGATTTGGATTAAATGACACATTAACCGTATGGCTTGGCGGCACAATTAATTGGCTATTATCACCACGTAACTGATTACTAAAAGCAAAATGAGGAAATACTTGCGGCTGCAATTGCTGTGGAGCCACCAGCGTAATTGGCCAAGCTTGCAGCCCCGCATAGCCAACCACTCGCTCAAACACTTTACTGGCCATTTCTTCAATGCTTGAAACCGCATCGGGAAAGCATTGGTGGTTTGGCAAAACTAATTGCGAGTTATTAATGAAATAATCGCTGTCAAAATTTTCCACCGCCCACACAAAAGTATCAATCAGCCATTGCTGCTCTTGTTCATCTAATAAAGGTTTGCTTTTAAATAACGCTAACATAGTTTGCTCTTTTGCTTATTCTTGCTCTTGTGCCCATGCCCATGCTTGGGTGTTATACAATGGCACAGTGGATAACGCATGATGATGACTGCCGGTTGACTCTTTAGTTGAATACGACAGATATAACAGAGTTCGCGTTTGCGCATCATAAATTCGACGCACTTTTAATGATTTAAATAAAATACTTTTTGATGATTTAAATACCACCTCACCCGACTTACTACGGTCAATCGCTTGTAATTGGTCGGCAGTAATTGGTCCAGTTTGGCGACACGAAATAGACATATCAGAAGGATCAGCAAAATCTAAGTTCGCTTCGATATGGCTAATATGACAGGTTACGCCTTTTACTAGAGGGTCTTGTTGCGAGTTAACTTTAATATCTTTAGTGGTAAATAATCCCAAACTAACTGATGCAACATCATCAGAGCAGCCCGCTAAGGTGATCAATAAACCTGTCAATACGCCTATCATTATAGGTTTCATATATTACTTGCTCCATGTAGGGGTAAACGATTCGTGGCTTACATTTAATATTCAGCTATGTTTCAATACTAACTTAAATTAATCACAACAACGAGCACGACACCATGAAAAAAGTATTTGTTTTACGGTGCTTACTGTTAGTAAGTCAGAGTGCGTTAGCTGGTTATTCACTGAGTCTTTATACTGGCTTGTAACAATCGTCAATAATGCCAGTAACGTTTCATGTGCATTACCAACAGACGAAAACAAGCAATGCTTGTGGCATTTTGATGGTGATATACTCAATCAGTTTCAAACCAGCTTAGGTTTCACATATCGTTTTTAGGGGATCAAATAGATAACATGCCACATATCATCATTGAACATTCTGAAGATTTACCGGTATTACCGCAGGTATTGGTTGAAAAAATTCATCAAGCAACGTTTAACAGTGGCTTGTTTGAATTAGCAACGATCAAAACTCGCGCTATAGCCTATACACATTATCAATTGGGCGATGGTAAGGAAGGTTTTATCCATATTAGCGCACACATTATGCAAGGACGTACGATTAAACAAAAGCAACAACTCAGCGAGCAGTTGTTAGACTGTTTAAAAATATACTGCCGAGAATCAGACAGCTTAAGCGTTAACGTTCACGATATGGAACACGAAATTTACCGAAAGTGTTAAATATTTAAAGTAAATTTCAATCTCTAATCAATTTGCAATAACAGCACCATCTTCGAAAGAAGGTGGTCTTAAATTTATTGGTCGCGTCAGATAAAAGTGAATAAGTCTTAACTTGATCTGTCAGATTCGATTAACAGGACTCAATCAAATCTGACAGTCGCATATGTGCCATTTGCAGTCATTCATGATCAACTCGTTTCTGCCCCTTTCCGCGTTTGCGCAATAAAACCGAGAATAATGTAATCTGAGAATTGCCTAACTTTTCCTAATGGTTGTAGTATCTATTGATTCGCAACAACAGTGGAACCAACGCAGTGAGAGCACCATTTCAGGTTCTGATATTTCCATATAAATTTAAAATTTCAGAACCTATCTTCTTGATTGCTTGCCGTACAGACAATGGTGAATGGCAGGCAATTTCTGGTGGTGGAGAAGATCAAGAGTCTTTGTTCGATGCCGCAAAAAGAGAATTGTATGAAGAGACGTCGTTAACAGGTAGTGACTGGGTTCAACTTGATTCTATGTGCATGTTACCTAGAGTGTTTTATTCTGGTCATGAAAAATGGAGCGATCACCCTTATGTGATACCAGAATACTCATTCTCAGTGCAGGTTTCGGGGGAGCCACAGTTATCTTCGGAACACACTGAATTCCGTTGGTGTAACGCAACTGAGGCGAGCGAACTTCTCAAGTATGATTCAAATCGAATAGCTTTATGGGAGTTAAGCGAACGACTTAAAGCCCATCAAATGAAGAATTAAAATCGAATCTGTCCATCTTCGTTTCAGCCCCTTTGTTCGTTAGTGCTTTTGCTCATACATATCCTATCAATACGAGTTTCCCCTACTGAAATTTATCAGGAAGGGGGATACATCACTAATCCTAGCCTGCTTTCTATACAAATCGATATGCAACTTGTATGATTATTGTTCGTATTATAAAGGAGGAAGATTTTAAAATGACACATTTAAGTGATGATGAGCGTACAAAGTACTACCTTGTTGATATTGAAACTAAAAATAAACCCGCAAACGCGGGCTTATTTACACACGGTAATTGGAGCAATACCGAGGGGATATTGATGGTCTAATTACCAAACGATTCGGCTCGTGCTTCACGTTTTACTTGCTATTCCACCAGCGACTTAAGCATCCACACATCACAGCTATTATGCAAGGTGTCAGCTAACGGCGCATCTAAGTGGTCAAAGCCTAAGTTTTCGTATAGACGAACTGCCACTTTCATTGAGGTTAATGTGTCTAAGTAACAGCTTTGATAACCTTGAGTACGAGCATAGTCTAAACACGCGATGGCCATTCTTTTACCTAGTCCATGCCCTCGTCCTTCAGGCAAAATGAACAGTTTTTTCAGCTCACACACATCTGGGCTGCTATTAAATGACGCTAAACCACAACCGCCGACAACTTTCCCATCCAATAGGGCCACCAAATAGAGGCTTTTACTTTCGTTTCCATAATGCTGACTCATGCAGAGCACTTCTGGGTCAGACGGCCCATACCCTTCACCAACGGCCCCAAACTCTGCTCCAACTTGCTCGATGATTTGTCTAACATTTTCATCATACTGAGCGGTTAACGGTTCAACGACACAAGACATACTACCCTTCCAATTCTAATTGATACTCTCCGAGTAACTCGGCTGTTCTATTTTGTTAAAGCCATCATAGCCAACTCAAGAACATTTCCATAATTGATAAAACGACACACAAGTGTGAATTTTTTTCATGCCTGTGCTGATTTACCTTGGTTTGCTGTGCTATAACGGTTCAATAACTAAAAAGATGGCGACCAAAACCAGTGAATAATTACAAATTGCTGCCCGCATTGGACTCATTGCTCACGACCCGAAATTTGACCGACTCAGCGCGAGCGCTCAATGTCACCCAGTCGTCCATGAGTAAAACGTTAGGCCAGATCCGTGAGGCCTTCCAAGATCCGATTTTGATCCGAGAAGGGAATCAATACCTCCTAACCGAACGGGCCAAAAGCCTTAAACAGCAATTGCCGCAACTACTAAGGCAAATTGATTCACTTTATCTTTCGGCAGAATTCGATCCTACACAGTGCCAACGCCAATTTTCGCTGGCGTTAACCCCATTTTTTGCACCGGAAATATTGCCGTTACTGTGTGAAAAGCTAGAAGAACAAACACCCAACGCCAATATCAGTTGCGTGTTATGGCAAGAAGAACAGCTTAAAGAACTCGCTGCGCAAGAGATTGACTTAGTCGCCGTCACGGCGGAAGAGATCCCAGAAAATCTCTATGGAAAAGAAATCGGCCAAGATCACTACGTCATCGTGTGTCGAGACCAACATCCATTTCGTCATCGTTCAATATCGGTTGAAGACTATTTGAATGCCAAACATATTTTGGTCAACGGCATTAGCGAACGCCACCGCCAAGTGGATCTCGCCACATCGTCTCACTCGATAGAGCGACGTGTTTTTGCCAAACTGCCTTCTTTTCCATCAGCCCTAGAAACCCTATGTCGAACCGACAGCATCATTACCGCACCACGCCACTTAGTTGAACAATATGCCAAGCAGCGTGCTCTTTGCATAAAGCCACTGCCATTTGATTTGCCTGCGCATAAATACTATTTACTTTGGCACGCAAAGCATCATCACGATCCCGCTCATCAATGGTTTCGAACCTTCTTAGAACCCGAGTTCAAAGCCCACTTAGCAAAGCGATAAGATAAAGTAACCGCACTAACTTTATGTCCAAAACCTTCATAGGCTGAGTTTTTGCCCATAGCACTTTCTAACTCGAAAGTGCCCCAAAGTTGCTTAGGCCTTTTACTCATTCCCATCCTGTTAATGAGTTTTTCCCCTACTGAAACTTATCCATTCTTCTAGTACTGTTCGTTGTGAGTCCCCATGTTGTATTACGGGGGTAAGTTCCTACTTCGTACGGCTTTGTTGCATAAATCGATGGAACTAAATCAAGAAACTACGATCTGATCGGCTACACCCATCAATCATCGTAGCCTCATGCCTAAACCTCGTTACAACACAACTAACTGGAAGCAGTACAATAACTCCTTGATCAACAGAGGTTCACTGACGTTCTGGATTGACGAGGAGGCCATAACTGAGTGGAAACAACCAAAACAGGAAAGACGTGGCAGACCAAGGATGTTTAGTGATCTCGCTATCACGACGGCTCTCATGGTAAAGCGCATCTTTTCCTTACCATTAAGGGCGCTACAAGGCTTTATCGACTCTGTTTTTAGATTGGCGAACGTCCCATTGGTTTGCCCTCACTATACCTGTATAAGTCGCCGAGCTAAGGATGTTGAGGTTAATTTCAAAACCTCAACACGAGGCGCTATCCAACACCTAGCCATCGATGCAACTGGTCTCAAGGTACACGGTGAGGGTGAATGGAAAGTGAAAAAACATGGAACCGATGACAAGCGTCGAGTCTGGCGTAAACACCATCTTGCGGTTGATACAGATACACACGAAATTATCGCCGCTGAGCTAACACTATCAGGTGTGACAGATGCGGAAGTACTCCCCAATCTACTCAAGCAAACACGCCGAACTATCAAGGAAATCTCGGGAGATGGTGCATACGATACAAGAGTGTGTCACAGGGCGATTAGGGTTAAGAAAGCGATACCTCTAATCAGGGTGCAGCTTTCTGGGAAAAAGGGCATCCACGCAATATGGCAGTTGGCTGCCAAAAGCTCTATGGCTCGAACAAAAAATGGAAACAGAAGTATGGATACCATAAGCGTTCATTGTCGGAGACCGCTATGTATCGTGTAAAACAACTACTAGGAGCTTCACTCAAGCTTCGAAATTACAACGCACAAGTTGGTGAGACCTACGCCATGATCAAAGCACTCAACAAGCTAACTGGGATAGGTATGCCCGAAACTCAGTATATTGTTTAAAATACGCACGATTTAGCTAGCATTCGCTCTTACGCTGAATTAGGCAACAAATCCGAGATAAACCTAACTCTCTACCTGCTGCTAACCCTTTATTCTTAACGATACAGGCAAACATCGTCATATTAGAAAACTTGTCCACGGCCTCTCCTTTAGCTTTATTATTCCGGCTGAAGTGAAAAGTGAATTCGAATATTACCTAATTGTCACATTCACTCAATTTAATATACTAGCTTCATAAAAACGACATTAGAGAAACAAGTTATGACAGCGGAGAAAACGTCTTACGTCGTATTAGGTGGCACATCAGGCATTGGGGCAACAACTAGAGAGTGAAGGCTCCATCGTATACGTTGCCAGTCGCAAAACAGGATTAGACATCAGTGAAGAACAATCGGTGTACCACTACTTCGAAACCATCGGTACCTTCGACCACCTAATCATAACAGCAGGCTCTTATGCGCCAGCAGGCAAAGTTGTAGATGTTGACGTCTCCCAAGCGAAACAGGCCTATGTTCCAGCCTAATTATATCTGGAAATCAGTACATTTGTATTTCGTAATAACTTTGTGGCACAACCAAACCTTTTTGCTAGTCGTATGCGAAGAGCCTCATAAAAACAACTTAAGGAGTTATAGTATGAAGTTTTCTATTAAAAAAGTTACCATAGCTATACTGTTGTCTTCAGCATGTATTAATGCTTTTGCATCAAATAGTTGGACTCAAGATGAAATAATCGTAAAGCCTAAAGGAGCAGACATCTTTGGAAATGTAATGCCAAATGAGATGTCATACAAATTCTCCTACAATAGTGACGAACTATCTGCTGTCAATATGCTATTCAAAAGCACTGATAGTGGAAACGATGGAGATACTATCTACAATTCAATTGTTGGTTCTCATTATTTTAAGTATGAAAATGTTAATGGGAGAAAACGTTTAAAGGCCATAATGCTATTTAGCCAAGGGCGTGAACGTGTAACCGGTACCAAAGATCAGATTGCAGAAACATACTCACTTAGTGCCAAAGCAGAGTCACCCACATTCCCAATGTCAGGAAAATGGGTTCTTGTCGTCGCTGAAAGAGATGAACATGGTCGCGCCACAGTAGTTAATAAGTTCAGGATTGGCACTAAACTTATATCTATGATACATAAAAATCAACAGCGTATTGATGCAATGCATGCTACCGCTAGCATTCTCGGTAGTCTCTATAACACCATCGCTGCTGCCTTATCACCTCTTGATGGTATTGATTTTGATGACCCCTCTATTGGTTCTCCAATCGGTACATTTGTTATCACTTATACCGATCAAGAAAACACAAACTTCCAAGAGGTAAAAACATATGCCATAAGTTCTGGACAATGCTCTGCATGTCCTGCACCACCAGTTAAAAAACCACTCCAGAACTACTCATATACACCAAAAATTAGTTATGTTTGGGATTATCATAGCAATGGTGATATTACTACAACCTTCAACTATATTTCGATAGACGCATATCAAAAACTGACAATCCCATTTTATCAACAGGAATTAAACGTGGAAGATAACAATCCAGATTCAGGACGCATTGGAAGAATTATGGAATATGCGAACAACGTCTATAACCTATCCCACAATGCACAACCAACGCCTATGTATGAATATATATTGAAGGATGAGTCACGCGAATCTGTCACTGTGGACGAATATCTATTTGGTCTCTCTATGATGGGAATCGGAGTACCACAAGAAGAAACTAGTGATATTAACTTCAACAGTATTATAAGTTCAAGTCCAGACTCAGGTTCTAGCCATAGCGATAATCTAATCACTAATTGGTTAGTAGAATACTATGATAAACGCTTTAATGGCTTGGGTTCATTAGTATCAAAAATGGGTTCATTTGGCGGCTAATTTGGTTCTGTCGCAAAGTTGACGACGCAAAGCGATATTTTGATAATGCAACGTTACAATAACGGAGCATTATTAATATGGGACTTAACTTTTCAGGTCGACATTATCCATCGGATATTATCATGATGTATCTGCGTTATTACCTTCATGGTAAGGAATTTCAATATTCCTTAACCTGAGCTCGGGATAAAAAATGAACTAAAAGCCCACCTTGCGATCAGATCCTTCGACTAAAAACGATTTGAACACAAACATGGTGGGCTTTATGGATAAGCTAGTTGATGTTTTTTGTGATGTCGATGATTTTTGTTCAGTTTTCATTCCTGAGTGGGAGAAGCTTCAACTAGCTGATGGGACTAGCAAAGCGTAAACGTGCTTCTCGAATGTCGACAAGCGAAATTATGACCATAGTTATCTGCTTTCATCAGTCAAATCACCGTGATTTCAAGAACTTCTACACTGGTTTTGTTGCAAGATACTGGCGTAACTATTTCCCTAATCTATTGAGTTACACTCGCTTTCTGGAATTGATGCCAACAGTACTTGTTCCACTTTGTAGCTACTTCAGCTCATTAAAAGGAAAGCCAACAGGGATAGCTTTTGTCGATTCAACATCAATAAAAGTTTGTCATAACATTAGGATACCAAGACATCGTGTTTTGATGGTGTTGCGAAACGCGGTAAAGGGACAATAGGTTGGTTTTTCGGTTTTAAGCTACACATTATTATCATCCTGGTGTGAAAGAACAAATTGTAGATATGGCCATGAATAACGCAGGTCTACGTGATACTGCCAGAGTGCTGAAAGTGGGATTTAATACCGTATTGAGAACACTAAAAAACTCCAACCAAGACAAGTAACTACAGTCCCGTTTGATAATGCTAGAATTGAGCTTATCTGTGAGGTCGATGAGCAATGATCATTTGTTCAAAACAAAAAGAACCAACGTTGGCTTTGGTATGCTTGGGAACCAAGGTTTAATCGGATCATCGCCCATACTTTTGGTCGTCGCAGTGAAGAAACATTTCAAGCTCTATTGATGCTCCTAAAACCATTTACAATCAACTTCTTCTGTACTGATGACTTCAAGGTTTACGCCTCAAACCTTCCAGCAGAAAAGCACATTACCGGGAAGTTTTTTACTCAACGTATAGAACGGCAAAATCTAACATTGAGAACGCGATTAAAACGGCTAAATCGCAAAACCATTGGTTTCTCTAAATCTGAAGAAATACATGACAAGGTAATTGGCACATTTATTGAGCGTGAGTTTTACAAATGTTAGTTCAACAAGTTGGCGTCATGACCAGAAAAAGAGTATGCGCCCCATGATCCCACGGGGCGATATTGTTAGTGTTTGAAGTTCCAAGACAGGAGTGCATCGATATCAGGTTCAGCTTTCGCTAACTCCTGCATGCACTTGACCATGTAGTCGTAAAGGATAAGGCCGTTGGCTTTCGCTGTCTCGACGATACTGTAAAGCATCGCGCTCGCTTCCGCTCCATTGGGATTGGTCGAGAAGAGCCAGTTCTTTCTCCCAATAACCAGCGGTTTTATTGCGCGTTCAGCTCGGTTGTTGTCTATCGATAAGTGACCGTCATCGATATAGCGGATCAGCTTCGGCCATTGGCCGAGCGTGTATTTTATCGCCTTACCCAGCGGGCTAGACTCAAGCACTTGTTGAGTTGTCATCCATTCGTAAAGCTCATCCAGTATCGGTTTGGCATGCTGCTGGCGTTCTGCTTTTCGTTTTTCCGCAGGCTCACCTTTTAAGCGGGATTCTATCCCATAGAGCTTCTGGATTTTGGCTAGCGCTTTATCCGCTTTGCCTGACTTACCTTTGCTTTGAAGCTTTTTCGCGTCCATGAACTTGCGCCGAGCATGCGCGAAGCAACCGACATTGGTGACGAGATGAAGCCCATCATAAACAACATAGCCATCGGTTTGCAGATACCCATCATAGTCGCCCAAGAAGGCTACAGGGCACGACCTCGCGCGACTGTTTTGATAGTCATACAAGACGATATGTCTCACATTAGGGAGTGCGGCACCTGGCGAGTCCGCGCTTGAGCAGTAAAGCCATGGAGGTTTGATCTTATTATTCGGGCTAGACGATTAGAATGCGGGGTTTATGATGCGCTTACGCTACAAATGAATGTCGAATAGACAGTATTACGAATAATCACAATACCTGAGATTATCCGTAATATTCTAAATTAGAAATGTCACTGACAAGCTTTTGTCCAAAAACGAGTTTACTCGACCGTCTGCTTCTCGCTCATAGCTGCCTGTCAGGTTAAATCTAAACCTATTCGTCAAAACTGCAAAATCAGATATGAGCTACTACAGATAAAGAGAATGCAACTCTCACTTATAAGTAGAGAGTAATGATAGAGTGACTACCAGTTTTGCATTTCTATTAGCCGAGATTCTGTACGCGCATATTCAAATGCCAGCTTTTGACCTTGATATAAATCAGCAATGCCAACCTCGCTACTCAGTATCAATAACTTACCACGGTCGTAAAATTCATCCACTAAAGCAATAAAGCGTCGCGCTTCATCGTCTAGTGTATGTTCTTTTAAATCTTGTTTTTCACGCTGATAGCTATCTTCAATACCATGCACTATTTGCTTACCTGTCGCCGCAGCGCCCATTACTGGTACATTACAAATATATACACGCTGATAGTACTTTGCTAAATGAATATAATCAGCGGTACTACGCGGGCCTGAGCACAACGCCATAAAATCAAACATAATGGCATTATTGCTGAGCCTTAAACACGCTAGTTTACGCCCGTAAATAGTAATATCAGTTGCTGTTTGTAAGTTATCTGCGAAAGCCAAAAAATCAGCATCCAGTTCAGAGTTAGCCGAGCTGTTAAAATAATGAGTCGCGTGCTTTCCAAAACGAAATCGGTGGTCAACAGTGCCAGTGACATTAATAATATGACAATGCGCTTTAATTAACGCTATGGTGGGTAAAAAGCGCGCTCGCTGCAAGCCGTTATAATAAAGCTGCTCAGGTTGACAATTTGACGTAGCAACCAAAACGATGCCTTTGGCAAACAAGGCTTTAAATAACCCAGCCATGATCATAGCATCGCCAATATCAGAGACAAAAAACTCATCAAAACAAATTAGTCTCAGCGTTTCTGACCACTCATTGGCTATTTTATCCAGCGGGTTTTTAACCCCTTGCAACTGTCCTAGGCGAGTATGTACTTGAGCAATAAAATGATGGAAGTGTAACCGTGTTTTTTGTTTAATAGCTACAGTCTCAAAAAACACATCCATTAGCATCGATTTACCCCGTCCAACAGGTCCATACAAATAAATGCCCTGCAAAGATATCGATTTTTGCCACCAATGATGCGGTTTATCAATGGCAATTGCGAGATTGTCTAGTGCATTCACCGCCGCTAATTGGGCATCATCAAATTGCAATTTACCGGTGGCTATTTGCTGTTGATAATATGCTAATATTTGTCCGCTGTGTACTGTCATGCGTTATCACGATCCGTTATACTCGCCGCCATTGTAGTCGACTAGAAGTGTGAACCCAATGAAATTCCCTTGCCGCCTAGATAAATTTATTAGCCATCTAGCAGAAACGCCACGCACCAAAGCGAGAGCAGGAATAAAGCGTAAAGATGCCAGCGTAAATGGCGAGGTGATCAGCGCTTATGATCATCCAATCACAGCGACAGATAACGTATTATGGCAAGGTAAGCCGCTAGTTTTTCTAGGTAAACGCTATTATATGCTGAATAAACCGGTCGGTTATGTATGCGCTAACAGTGACGAGTTACACCCAACGGTATTTGATTTACTCGATGAACCTAACATGAGTGATTTTCATGTTGCAGGTCGGCTTGATCTCGATACAACTGGGCTTGTGATCATTACCAATGATGGCGATTGGTCACATAAAATCACCTCCCCAAAACATAACAAATTTAAGACTTACCTGATTGAAACACAAGAACCTCTAACGGATGATGCGCTGGAAAAACTGCGCCAAGGGGTGCAATTACACAACGAAAAAGAGCTAACCAGACCCGCAATTGCAGAGCAACTTGCCACATACCGTATGCGTTTGTCGATCTGCGAAGGTAAATATCATCAGGTTAAACGTATGCTCGCCGCAGTCGGTAATAAGGTAGTTGAATTACATAGAGAAAAAGTAGCAAATATCGAGCTTGATGAGACCCTTGCCAGCGGAGAATATCGACTCTTAAGCGCAGCAGAAATTTTACTTTAAATTACCTACAGTGGAAACTTGAGTAAAAGTCACGTCTAATTCCGTTATTATTGTTAATTAAAGCTAACATCTAGCCGACAAACATGGTAGAAAATCATGGTCATAACAATAATAAGGGGCTCGATGTGCTGTCAGGTTTAGCATTAAGAACTAAAATAATCTTGTTCGCTGGAGCAATGTTTATAGCACTCAATGCTATAGCATTACTGGGCTTACAATCTCTTCGTCACGCTAGTGAAAACGATAATATTGCCCGTATCAATCAACTCATGAAAAGCACGACAAATATTGTCGAGCAATTTGAGTTACTTGCTAAAAATGGGCAACTAACCGAGCAACAGGCGCGTGACTTTGCCACGCAAATGTTGCGTGAAAACAAATACCACGACAGTGAATATGTCTACGTAGTGAATGATAAACTCGACTTTATTGCTACACCTCACGATCCGCAGCTACACAACACCAGCTTTAATGATTTCAAAGATGCCAGCGGTAACAGTATTGGTCGTATGGTTGAACAATTAGTCGGTAATCAAACCAACAAAATTATTACTTATCATTGGGATTCTGTCCGTGATGGTGAAACCGTTGACCTAACCTCTGTGGTACAAAAAACCCCTTACTTTGGTTGGTATGTTGGTACCGGGATCAGCGAAAAAGAAGTTGATGAGCGTTACTGGAATACCGCTAAGTGGTTACTAGGCTTGTCACTACTTATTGCCCTTGCTTTAACTGCTGCAATTGCTCGCTTTGGTATTTCTTTAAGCAACGCGTTAGGCGGTGAAGTCACTGAGGTAATTGGTATTGTTAAGCAAGTTTCTCGTGGCAACTTAAATTCGCATATTCGTACTGACGCCCAACCTGAAAGCATTATTGCTGCCATGCACTATATGCAACAAGGGCTACGGGGTGTAGTTGGCAGTATTAAAGATGTTACTGATAGTCTAAAAAATCAGAGTTTAGATAACGAATCCCGCTCAACTGAGCTTGATAAACTGACCCGCAGCCTAAACGAAGAAACCCATATGGTCGCATCAGCTATCACTGAGCTAACAGCCTCTGCGCAAACAGTGGTTGAGCATGCCGAGCAAGCCGCCTTTTCAGTACAAGAAGCCGAAAGCCAAGGACAAAATGCCAGTCATTTAACTGCTGAGGCAGCAAATACCATAGCTCTTTTAGAGCAACAAATTGACAGCGCTGGTAATAACATCCAACTCCTTGATGATGAAGTAAATAATATTGCAAATGTGCTTACTGTTATTCAAAGTATTGCCGAGCAAACTAACCTGTTAGCACTCAATGCAGCCATTGAAGCTGCCCGTGCTGGTGAACAAGGAAGAGGCTTTGCGGTCGTTGCGGATGAAGTACGTCAACTAGCGCAGCGCACGCAAACTAGCACAGAAGAAATTCGTACTATGATCGGTAAATTACAATCCGCCACGAAAGATGCAAAAACTTCAGTTAACTTAAGTATTGCCACCAGTGAACAAACCGTAGCGAAATCTAAAGATGCCAGTGAAGAGTTGCAGCGTGTTGCTGCATCTTTGAGTGCCATCGCACAAATGAGCCATCAAATAGCCATTGCAGCTAAAGAGCAGCTCGATGCAGGGGAAGACACAGCAAGACGCATTGTGACCATCTCTGACACCGCCTCACAGACCGCAGACCTATCGCATCAAGCCCATGCTGCAACGGACTTGATAAAAGGACTGACGAGCGATTTAGAAGCTGAAACAGGCAAGTTTAGATCCTAGTAATTGGTTACCTAAAATTAAAAAGCCCGCGTTAATTACGCGGGCTTTTTAATTGAATTGATTAAGTTAAGATTTAATTTGTACTAAATCAAAATCAGCCATACTTGGTACTATCATTTGTAATCGTGATTCGGTGACATCAAGCGAGTTTAAACATTCACAGTATTCTGAGGCTTTTAACTCTAACTGTTGAGCTTTTTTCTGCAGTGACTTATCGATTTCTTTTGAAATAATATCCATGCGCTGTCCCATGTCATTAATACGATCTTCAATATTACCTTCGCGGGACTTAAATGCATCACCTAGAGAAACTAAAATAGCGCCGAGAGAGCCATGCACGGCAGAGTGAATTTTTTGACTGATCTCTTCGGTAAAAAAATCATCAATTTTGGATAGTGATTGTGGGGCAATAAAAAAGAAATCATCACCGCGTTTAAATTTATCCATTAAAGCGCGCTCAACATATTGCAGTTGCGTTTTTAGCACTTCCGACTCTTTGTCCGACATACCTTCAACAACTTGCTCTATCGCACTTAAGCCAAGATTAACACCGTCAGTTGCCAACTCTACCAACTCAGGCACCGTATCGCGAATACCCGCGCTAAACTGTTTTAACACTAGGGTTTCATCTGACGTTAGATCAATCCAATAGCCACGGATAAATAGTTGATTATCATTATTTATTTGTACGCGGGTTTGGCCCTTATCAACAATACGAATGACATCATCAGTGATGATCAAACCATGCCTTAGCTCTACTTCGCACACGGCTTTAGCGCTGACATTAAGACTTGATAGTGCTATGGACATCGCCAATATCGAACGAGATAAAAACGCCATAAACACCTCAAAAAGACTAAAAATGGAAGGCGGCTAGGTTAACAAAAAACCAGTTTTATGCAAGAGAAACTAGGCCCTAGCTTCTAGGGCCTTGTAGTTAACATTTAAATTGGTGATCCTGGTGGAATTGGTAATGCAGTAAAATTTGTAGGCCAATTGCCGGTAGCCAGAAACTGTTTAATTTGATCGGCTAAGTATTGCTTAAACGCACTTTCACCAACATCAGCACTGCTAAGTAAAGACTCTTGCTGATACGCCTTACTCAGTTTTACTAAGTAATAACGCAACTGAGCTTGCACCTCTGGAGCAACTTTATCACTGGCGACTAAATCAGCAAACTGCTTTGCTGTTAATAACTGCACCCGCTGAGTGATTTTACCTGCCATGCCTTTTTTGCTCTGAATCAAAAACACCTGCTGATAAACTTTTGCAAGCAATTCATCTAAGCTAAAAAATGCATCACTGCGCGCTTGTTGCTGTGCTAAACGATTTAATCGTTGGCTATTTAGCAATAACGCTAAACTATGTTGTGCAGCCACTTCGGGTAGCGCCATTGCATCTAAAGTTAAGCCAGTGCGGCCAACAATGCTTTCTCGGCTTTTAGATTCGCCATAGGCCTTGGGTGGAATTAGCGCTAACACTGATTCTGGTAATACTAAATTGTCAGCATTTAGGGTAGCTAAGATGGCCTTTAAAGCGAGCTGTTGAGTTGCCTTTGCAACAACTTGTGCACCTTTTAAAATACCTTGACCACGTACTTCGTAATCATAATCAACACCTGCAATCAGTTTTACAGCAGACTCGACCTGATAACGATGGAATAAATACAGCGGCACCAGCATCTCTTCTAGCTGAGATAGTGACGTTCCTTCTTTGATATTGTTAATACCAAATTTAGCGAGTGCTTGTTGTCTTACATCAAGCACTCTTAATAACTCTTCACTTGGCGAACTGCCGTTATCCCATAAATGTGCTGTTGGATGCGCGCCACCTTGCGCTCGTGCATCACTATCAGAAATAAACTCCAGCCCTTTAGCTTGGTTATCCGCTAAAATTGCGCTTAGTTCTGCATCTTCATCAAGGTTACGAAAATCACTGTAACCGTACTTTATAACTTGCGTATCCCACTGCCCCATACCTTGTGCATAACCTCGGCTCACATCAAGCTCACCTTTATCATTAAAGCCAACTAATGGATGTGGGTAGTCCATAACAGACGCACGATCGGCCACCGAGGCTGCAAAATTATGTGCAATACCAAGTGTGTGACCAATTTCGTGAGCACTGAGCTGGCGAATACGATCAAGTGCCATTGCTTGTAACGTTTTTGCCACTTCATTACCTTCTAAATAAGGCGCTGCAAGTGCTTCAGCAATTAAAATATCTTGGCGCACACGCAGTGAGCCTAATGTAACGTGACCTTTTAAAATCTCACCTGTACGCGGATCGATCACCGAGCTGCCATAAGACCAACCGCGCGTTGCACGATGCACCCACTGGATCACGTTATAACGCACATCCATAGGATCGGCGTTATCTGGTAACACTTTAACAATAAATGCATTTTTATAACCCGCTTGAGAAAACGCATCATCCCACCATTTTGCGCCGTCGAGTAACGCTGTTTTTACCGGCTCTGGTACACCAGGATCTAAATAATAAATAATCGGCTCAACGGGTTCGCTAATAGGTAAGCTTGGGTCTTTTTTCGCTAGACGATGACGCGGGATATAACGTACCAACATTGATTCACTTAATGGCGCGGCATAATCTTTATGTTCAATACTCCAATAACCTGATTGCGGATGAAACGCACGTGGCGTGTAATTATCATCAGGTAACTGTATTAAAGAGTGATGCATATGCACGGTTAATGCGTAAGGGTCAGCACTGACCTGACGAATATACTCACCCGGTTGAGTGCCATTAAATGTCAGCACAGCTTCAAGTTCAGTATTTTTCATAAACGCTTTTGAGCGATCCATATTTACTGCACTGCGACTTTCATCAAGGCTAAAATTGCCTTGTTTACGTGCAGCAAGCGTTCGACCCACACCATGCACATCGCTCAGTAAATAGGGCGTATAATCAATCAATACAGCTTGCGGGCTTTGTGCAACCACTTTAAAACCCGCTAAAATACTTGATGAAAAGGCTTCTTGAATACTTTTTTGTTCGGCTTTATTGCTGGTATTTGCACGGTAGTAGGTATTAATAGCCCGTAACATCACTTTATCGCCAAAGCGCTCAAACTGTACTAGATGCGTATTGCCTAACTGGCCGCGATCAAGGCCAATATCGTTAGAGCCGACACCATAAGGCAAGCTTTGCTGTAATAAAAATTGCTGCTTGAGTTTATCAACTTTTAAATAAATTTTACCGTTTTGAGTGTCGTAATAAAAAGAGAAGTAGCCCGGAAAATGATTCATTTGTTCAGTAAAATCATTAATAGACTTAATTGCTGCGTGCGCTTGGGTTATCATAGTTAGCAACACAGTAAAGAGTATGTAACGTATCAATGGTATTTTTTGCATAATCTTATCTTTGTTATTCGCGTTTTAAATACGGTTAAGGTGTGTCCAGTATAGGATGTTGCACCTAAAATACAGTTATTTAAGACGAAATTCAGCGCTTGCTGTGATGATCCCTCTCACCCTATGATTATCATGGCCCATAACGTTATCAGGAAAATAGAATGCGTAGACTACCTCCGGTATTACTTGAAGACGGTTGCCCTAGAGAGTTAATCTCATTGATCAGAACGATTTTAGCGGCCTGTAAAGAAATTTCGTTCCGCGTCGGCCAAGGTGCCCTGTCCGGTGTACTAGGTTCAACGCTTGATGAAAACATTCAAGGCGAAACACAAAAGAAACTCGATGTTCTGACCAACCAACTACTTAAAGATATTTTACTGGAGTCAGGCTACGTAAAAGCGATAGCCTCAGAAGAAGAAGACTACACTGTAGCTGGCAACCCGAATGCAGAATATATCGTTGCGTTTGACCCACTTGATGGCTCATCAAATACCGATATCAATTCATTGGTTGGTACTATTTTCTCAGTAATGAAAGCGCCTGAAGGCTCAGATCCTGCAGATCAAAGTATCTTTATGCAGCCGGGTAAAAGCCAAGTCGCTGCGGGATATGTATTATATGGCCCATCTACAGTGCTTGCATTAACGACTGGCAAAGGTACACGTTTCTTCACGCTAGATAAAACACACGGCAGCTTCTTATTAACTCAAGATTTTGCCCAAGTACCAGAAGAGACCAACGAATACGCCATCAATGCGTCAAATCAACGCCATTGGCAGCCTGCGATGCAAAACTACATAAATGACTTAATGGCTGGCGAAACAGGCCCACGAGCGCGTAACTTTAACATGCGCTGGATTGCCGCCATGGTCGGTGATGTTCATCGCGTGTTATGTCGCGGTGGTATTTTTACCTACCCAACCGACACTAAAGATCCAAACAAACCAAACAAACTACGCTTACTTTATGAAGCAAACCCAATGGCCATGTTAATCGAACAAGCTGGCGGCATCGCATCAACAGGCACTGAGCGTATTATGGATATACAACCAGACGCCATCCACCAGCGTGTAGCAGTGATTCTAGGCTCTAAAAACGAAGTAGAGACCTGTTTGGGATACCATAAGTAATAGCTGTAAGTCATAAGTTTTAAGCTATAAAATAAAAGCCGCGCTTGTTAAATCAAGCGCGGCTTTTATCTTACATTTAGTTATTTATAGCCCCTAGATATTTAAATTCTAAACCGATTCCTAAGCGCTAAACCTATAAGAAACAGCATTAATAAAGAAATGATGCTTTGTAAAAAAGTTGCTAGGTGTAGTAAAGGAGATAAATCACCTTTAAATAATATTTCAACTCCCTCATTTCTGGCTAACCTACTGTCCGGAATAATAGGCATTATTTGACCACCAGAAAACGAAAGAGCTTCGGTTAGTTTTTGCCAATGACCATTTAAGCCTATTACAGTTTCAGGAGAGGAAATAAAATACAGCACAGTAAATAAAAGCCAAACCGCTACTAAAGCCAAAAATGGTCTCAGCTCACTTCGCCCATAATTACTTAACCAATCAAAAGTAATATCCAAGAAAAGACCGCTTTTTGTGATATTTTCATGTCCTCGTTTACTGCGCATTTCATATGCATGAAAGTCTAAAGCACGATCATGATCTTTATTGACTTCAGCTAACTCTTTTAACCGCCTAAATCGAGCGATATTATCTTTATTGCATGTTTTCCTTATAAACCGATGATTTGTTAATTCTTTAGGTGCGCATACAACGCCTTCTAAATTACAATGGTTACTCATTGCTGTTTGAGTTAAATCAATTACACAGTTAAATTTATTATTTGAAATATCAAAACTGCGCTTAAAGCAGGAATATTTGAATGAAACTCCTTGTATTTTATCAATACCTTTTATGTGCAGAAACCTAAACTCTCCATCTACAGTCATTGACTCAAAATTCAGAAAGTGTGTATTGAATGTAGTGCCAAGGAAGCTTAGGTTTCCCTTCTTACTAGAAATCCCTTTAAAACTAACTTTATTGCAATTAAAGCTAGCTTCGTCAAAGTTTATATTTCCTCGACCAAATCTAGCAGCGTCAAATTCCACACACATACCCGCTTTCAAAAATTTTGTAGAAAAGAAATTAACACCGCCATTGCCGAAATTAGCGTTATTGAATAGAACATAAACACTATTAAAAATAGCCCCAGTAAAACTTACTAAGTGATTTCCAAAAATTGTATTACTGAAATCTACAACTCCACCTGGGAAATGAAAATCACTAAAATCAGCTGAGAGTTGACTATCACCTTTATATTTTGAAAAATTGATACCTGAGAAATTTATACTTGCATCAGGGTTATTTTCAACCCATTCATTCCATACCTCTCTTCCTTGTAGATACAGATCTAAAGCCTCACCGCCTGATAAAGCCATTTTATTATTCAGATACATGCTATAGATTCCACAAAATATATTTTACTATTTTGTACTTTATCAGAATACATCAAGACTTTAACACTACAATCTAGGCAAATGGTTAGTTTATCAATAACCCAACTAACCTCTCAATTTTACTATTATCTATCTCGCCCATTTGTTCGCTGTTGCTTAAAGCATAAATTACACCTTCGACGGCGCTGTGGTCTATGTCGGTTCTTGACTCTAAAACATTGGCCCACAGCTCTAGGTCGTCTAAATCTATTTCGCCGGCAAGGCATCGAGTGAGCACATTGAGTACGGCTTCGAGCGTTAATATGTAAGCTGGGCTTTGATCACCTGTCAATGATGAAACAATAATGCCAATGGCTTGATCTTTATTTTTGCCGAAGGTGGCAAATTCTGCTAACGCTTGTGCTCTGTTCATATTTGTTTATCTGTTATTCTATTAATGATTATTTTAAAAATTGACCCAATATCTAATGACAACCCTAGCCTGTTCACAATGTAAAGCTTCGCTCACCTGTAATGTTGATGATATCGATACATGTTGGTGCAATGAACTGCCTGCTATTTTACCGCTTGATAACACAACCACCAGTTGTTTATGCCGAGTGTGTACCTTGGCTAAAATTAATCAGTTTCTAAGTACCCTTTACCTGCGGCCTCTCAAAGAGCAGCTTACTTTCGCAAAGTCCTTTCAGACTAACGCCAATTTAATCGAGCACCTCGATTATGAAATGCAAAACAATTATATGGTATTCAGCCGCTGGTTCTTCTTAAAGCGTGGAAAGTGCTGTAAAAACAATTGTAAAAACTGTCCTTATAAAAACGTATAGAGTATTTATTCAAAATAATGGCATAAAGCTGCAAATAACGCATGACTGGCAGAATAAAAATACACTATAATTGGATATAAATTCATAAAACATCCAGAAAATCTGCTTAACATATCGCCTCAGGTTGATTTTTAAGCATAAAATCACTGTAACTTATTCGGAAAATGAACATGAACACCTTTAGGCCAGCACTTCTTGCATCAGCTGTTTCTGCTATTTTATTTAATAGCCACCATCTTGCTGCTGCGCAGTCAACAACCCAAGCAGACAAAGCAATAGAAACAATTCAAATTACCGCGACTCGTCGTGCGGGCTCAGTGCAAGAGGCACCACTTAATATTACCGCCCTTGATGGTGATGTGATCAAAGATCAAAACATTGGTGATCTTGAAGATGTGGCACGCTGGGTGCCAGGTTTAACTATTTCTGATCAAGGTGGCCGTGAAGGTTCACCAATTATTGTCCGTGGCTTAAATACCAATACTTCAGATCGTATTTCTGATGGTGGTACAGTTGCCACTTACGTGGGTGAGATTCCACTTAATATTGATTTACGTTTAACAGACGTAGACCGTGTTGAAGTGCTTATCGGTCCACAAGGTACATTATACGGAGCGGGAACATTAGGTGGTGCAATTCGTTACTTATTAAAACAACCTCAGCTCGATATTACCGAAGGCCAAGTCACTGGTGATGTGTTTAGCTTAAACGAAAGTGACGGCACTGGCGGTGAGTTGGGTTTAGTATTTAATACGCCGTTAATTGACGATGTATTGGCTATTCGCGCTAGCGTCAATTACTACACCAACCCAGGTTATATCGATTATAACTTCGTAGTACAAAACCCAGGCGTATCAAACCCAAACCCTGATTTTACCAACCCACAAGATGTCAGTGCTAACTTGCGCAGTGTCAGTGATGTAAATGATGAGCAAATTACCACAGGTCGTGTATCACTTCGCTGGCAAGCTAATGAAGCTGTAGAGGCAACGCTAAACTATTTTTATCAAAAACAAGAAAATGGCGGTAATTCTACATCGCAATATAATTCATTAAGTGACAGCAGTGGCCTACAAGGGATGGTTGGCCAGTATGAAAATGCCGCGCGGATACTTGAGCCTGGTGAAGAAGAAAACGACTTATTAAGCTTGGAAATTAAAGCGGATTTAGGTTTTGCTGAACTTGTATCTGCCTCTGGTTGGTCAAGCTATGAGCAATCTGGACAACGTGATCAAACTGATTTGCTTTACGACATATGGACTGGTTATGCAGAATTTCCAGCGTTTGTTGCGCAAACCTTGGATACATCAAAACGTGATAGTTTCACTCAAGAAATTCGTTTAGTGTCTAACTCTGATAGTGCTTTTAACTGGATTGTCGGTGGTTACTACAACAAGCTTGAAACTCACTCAGACGATCGCGAATACACACCCGGTTTAACTGAGTTTTGGGGCGATGATATTCCTAATCTACAACAAGATCTCGAGTATATTTTAGTCAGTGACTCTGAAACCACTGAAAAAGCACTATTTGGTGAAGTAGGTTATGCGTTTACCGATCAATTCAATGTAACCCTTGGTGCGCGTTTTTACGAATATGATGTATCCACTACTTCAGGCTCAGCCACACCGTTGTATTCAGGTGATTTTTCATCATTAGATCAACTTGCAATGGTGAATACGAGCGCCAGTGATAACGGTAACTTATTTAAATTTAACGCTAATTACACTTTTGAAACTGGTGTACTAGCCTATTTTACCGTTAGTGAAGGCTTTAGGATTGGTGGTGGCAACGGCCTAGCTCCTTGCCCTGATGTGTTACCTGAACAACAAATTGTCTGTGCTCTACCAAATGAAATTGGTTATGAACCTGATACCACTGTAAATTATGAACTTGGTTTTAAATCGAGCTGGTTTAAAAACCGCCTACACTTTAACGCGGCATTATTTAATGTTGATTGGAAAGACGCGCAAATCGGTAGCACAACCGTAAATGGTCAGGAGTTGATTACCTCAAATGCAGCTACTGCTAACTCTAAAGGGGTTGAAGTTTCAAGCCGTGCAATCATCGCGGATAACTGGACTGCTTATGCCACATACGCTTATGCCAAAGCGCAATTAACTGAAGATTCTCCTGATGTATTTGGTGCAGGAGTACAAGGCGGTGAAGATGGCGACCGCTTGCCAGGTGCGCCTGAGCATCAATTCTCGTTTGGTCTGCGTTACGAACAAGATGTATTAGATAATAAACTTTTAAGCGTAAATTACGGTATAACAGCACAGAGCGATACGATCACTAAAATTGGCTTAAAAGCTGATGGTGAAACGCTTGCAGGCTATGCCTTGAGTAACTTATCTGCCAAGCTAACCGGTGATATGTGGTCGGCCACTCTCTATGTTGATAACTTATTCGATAAGTACGCGTTCACCTCTGTACGTCGAGATAAGTCTTGGATTGATTCGAAAGAACTTCCTGAACTACAACGTGTGTATGGTCACTACACTACAACACCGCGTACTATCGGCATGAAGTTTACGTATAACTTTGAACTGTAATAACGGTTATCTATAAATTAAAAAAGCCTTGGTGTTTTACGCCAAGGCTTTTATGCTTATTGCCATGCTGACATCGATACAAAAAAACCTACAACAACAAATTGAGCACGCTATTAATCATAGCAAGCTTAATGACGCGCATTTATTACTGATCAGTAATATTAAAAACACACCAGATGATCACTTTAGCTATTTTTTGCTGGCGCAAGTAAATGTTGCAGCAAATGATATAAGCAAAGCAAATAAACTCTTAAACAAAGCGATTAGTATTACGCCCCTACCTTTATATTTTGCTCACTCAGCCAAGTTTGCCGTACTGCGCGGGCAGCTGTTAGATGCGCAGCAATATATAACTGAAGCAATAAAACATCCATATTATGAAGTTATTGAATGCGATTTAATTGCTAATGTACTGACTCGTTTAGGCCATTATCCACTGGCGCTCGAGTGGCAATTACGGGCCTATCAACAAGCCCCTAACAATCCGCAAATAAGTTATAACTTAGCTGTGGCCTATAAAATCATGGGGCAATTGAATGATGCTATACAGCTACTGCGTACACTTACAGAGTTACATCCGCAGCATCTTCAAGCTCACTACTCGCTCGCTGAACTTAACAATAACAAGCAGGCTAAGCAGCATTTACAACAGCTGTTAACTTTAACCGAATACGCTAAAACGCCGATGCAGCAACAATTTCTGCACCATGCGATTGCACTCAATTACGAGCACTGCGCTGATTATAAGCAAGCCTTTGCCCACTTTACTACAAGTAAGCAAGCGATCTGTCAGCATGTAAAATATGATGCGCAAGCTCACAAAGCATTTTGCCAGCAACTAATAACCTTAAGTCACGAGTATACGCCGCCCTTAAGCGACAGCGATTTTACCCCGATATTTATTGTTGGTATGCCGCGCTCAGGGACTACTTTGCTAGAAAAAATAATGAATCAATCAGATTTGGTGCAAGGTGTTGGTGAACTCAATGATATTGCCCAGCTTTGCCAAGGTAATAATGCTCAGGCATTAAATAGCGTGGTGCTCAATGATGCATATAAAAATGCTGCGTTAATGGCGCAGTTGAGTCAGTATAAACAGCGTATTAGTCAACTAGTAGCACCACAGCTACGCAGCTGCGACAAACAGCCATTTAATTTTTACTATATCGATTTAATTTTAGCGGCTTTCCCGAAGGCTAAAATCATTTGCATGCAACGAGGCCGAAAAGCTAGCTGTATAGCTAATTACCGCCAACTGTACAGCCCAGCCAGTGCGTTTCATCACTATAGCTATAACCTGCAAGACATCGATAGTTTTTATCAAGATTACAGCTCTTTGATAAATCATTTTGCAGCAAAACACCCGGATAATGTGATGATTATGCAATACGAAACATTAGTATCAGAGCCAATCACAAGCACGCAACAGCTCTATGATTTTTGTGATTTACCTTGGCAAGTTAAGTGTCTGGATTTTCATAAACAACATAGCCCGTCGGCAACAGCAAGCAAAGTACAAGTACGCCAGCCTCTCAATAAAAAAGCCATTGATTACTGGCAGCACTACGGATTTGCGTTTAACGCGAAGGACAGGGACCCGTTTCGATAGGTAGTTCGTCTCGGCCGCCCCACTCACTCCATGAGCCGTCATAAACATGCAGATTTTCATATCCACACTCATCGGCAAATAACGCCAAGATACATGCAGTAACGCCGGAGCCACAACTAAATTGCAAGGTAGTTTGCAGATCTGCTTGATCGCCAAGTACAGCCTCGAAAGCAGCTTTAATGTCAACGAATGGTTTTGCTTCGCCATCATCCAATAATTCAACAAAAGGTAAAGCGCGGCTATTAGGAATATGGCCGCTGCGCATCCCAGCTCTCGGCTCTGCCATTTCACCTAAATAACGCTGATAACCTCGTGCATCAAGTAGTACGGTATGTTCATCATCTATGCCCTGAAAGACTGCAGCCGCATCAATAAAGTAACCAACTCGCGGTTTGGCAACAAAGTTACCTTTATGATAATGGCGACTATATTCAATTTGCGTTAAATAACCCAACGACTGCCACTTAGCAAGGCCACCACTGAGTACTTTGACATTATCAAAGCCCATGGCTTTAAACATCCACCAACCTCTTGCAGCACTAAATAAGCCTTGGTCTTCGTAGATGATAACTAAGGAATCTTTATCAACCCCCATTAACTGCATCTGCTGAGTAAATTGCTCCGCACTGCACATGGTATGCGGTAGCGGATTGTCTTGATCGGCTAATTGCTTTTTAAAGTCAAAACGCTGTGCATTTGGCAACTTAGCCTGCGGTTTATACTCACCCAGCTTACCTGGGCGCACCATGCCAGCATCAAAGATAACCAGCTTTGGGTCGTTTAAGTGCTCGTTTAGCCATTGGCAAGTTACTATGTTTTTCATTGTGTTCCTTTACTTCTGTTACATATTACTAAGCCTTCTCTACCAGAGCCTATTATTAAAATAGTTACGGTACATTTTGCACAATAATTTTGCCAGTTTCTATATACACTGTAAATTACTTAAATTATCAAGAATAAACTAAAAAATATTTTTTCTACAATTATATACATTTATACTAGGCATTATATTGCAAACAATGTGATACAAAGATGATTTTAAAATATCTTAATATTGACAGTTCTAAAGGCTAAACTTAGATGAAAAAAAATAATCAACAAATAGTAAGCAGCCAAATAGCAGGCAATATTTTAGTAGTACTACCAAAATTTATTGGTGATGCAGTCAATTGCACACCGGCTTTACAACTACTTAAAGACCTTTATCCAACTAAAAGCATTATCTTATTTGTTAGACCTCACTTAGCTGAGATGTTTAAACGCGAGACTGACTACTGTGTTATCGTGGATGAACGCTTTGATAATAACAAACCCATCTCTATGTGGGCACAAGCAAAAATACTCAAAAATGCTAACATTGAGCTTGCAGTAATTATGCGCAACTCATTGTCTGAAGCAATACTTTGCTTTTTAGCAAGTATCAAATACCGAGTAGGTTATGCAAAAAATGGTCGCTCACCACTGTTAACACACAAACTGAAATTAGACGAAAATCACCACTATATATTTCGCTACTGCCGACTTGTGAATGAGCCACATGGTAATCCGTTTAGCTCTATACCAAAAACAGCAATCGTAAAAGAGCCGAGCCTGTTAATCCCTAAACAGAACAAAAAATCTATCGGGGTTTATTTTGGCGGAAAAAATAAAGGCTTGCGTCATTACCCTAATGAGCTTTCATTTGTTGCAATGGTTGATATAGCTAAAAATATTGACTGCACATTTTATATTTTTGGTGATAACGGTGAGCTTGAAGATACCCAACAATTACAGGAGCGGCTAAACCAGCAAAAAATTGACTCTGTCGTCCTTGCTGGGAAAACCTCGATTATTACTATGATAGACGCTATCGGTGAGCTTGATTTATTACTGACAATCGATTCTGGTCCCATGCATATTGCAGCTGCATTCAATATTCCTTTTGTTGCTGTTGTGGGCTTAGGAACTTCGCCATGGAGTGTTGTGGCACCCAAAGTAACTAATGCCATTACGTTAATTGCAAATGGCGATCAGCTACTTGAAAAAGATATTATTAACGAAATAAAGCCACATCACGTCAGTGAAGCTGCTTTAAAGTTACTGGATCACTAAATCTTAATAATTTCAGCTCTCAGTGGTGCCATTTTCGCGAGTATTTTATTTTGCACTGTATGACTAATATTTTGTTCATTCATGGCATTGATTAACAAATCAACCACATGATTAAAGTCAGCCTCCGTGATGTGCATGCCAGTATGAATATCAACCATACTATCACGCGTGTACTCACAGGGCCCATCAGTTAATACACACAAATGATTAATAAAGCCTTCGCGGAAATGGCTAATATTTGCATGCTCAAAGTAATGAATAATTTGTTCGTCATTACCGATTTGATTAATGAAACTATCAACCAGTCTTTGTAGCCCTGCTTTACCATCAAGTTGCTGATAAAACGTTAGATTTGAAGCCGATGAACAACCAGCTAAGCTGGCTATTAACACTATCGTTGTTAGTATTTTTTCCATTACCAATATCCTGTTACCGATAAGTACCAACCGGTTTGGTCTTTTGCTCCAGCAATACTACCTAAATCAAGGTATGCGGCAGTGACACTTACGTATTTATTTGGCATCCAAGCAACAAATACATCTTGCCAATCTTGCTCACCCAATCCGAGATTATTTGATTTTTGACGATACTCTATTCCAACAGCAACTTCTCGACTAAGAAAAATGGCAGTACTAGCTTCAAATAAGAGTTTTTCATTGCTATTCGCTCCACCGTATCCAAGTAAGCCAAGCTGATTTGCTTCACTATAACGCGTGGTAACATTCCAAAACCAGTTATAACCTGCAATGGCCCCTAAATGTAGCTTGCTTGCAGCAAGGTAGATATCAGTACCGGAGGTATCCTTAGCCCCTACTAATGTAGCGACTGCACCATCATCAAGTGATTTATGTTGTACTCCCAAGGTAACTTGAGGCCAGTCACTATAAACAATATCACCATAGAGCCTAATCTTAACACCGGTGATTTCTTGTTCTATCTCGGTATTTAGCGCCGGCACAGCAAAGTTTTGCTGTGCATAGCTAAGCTCAACGCGATTAAACAAGTTAACTTGGGCACCGCATACATCTAAGCTGTAATCGGTAACATCAGCCCGACTACAAAAGCCATTAATAGAAAACTCATCTTCGCTGGCATAACCCGCAAGCTGCGCCCAAGGCACGATACCACCACCACCACTACCTTCTACTTGCGATACTCCAGGCGTTGCTAGCAGCTTGCCTTTTGAGGCAAAGCTATTAAATGCAGATAATGCGATAACAGCTAAAAATAATAATTTAAGCTTTTTCATTATACTGCTCCAACCATTGCTCAAACGCATCGGCTTTGAGTGGACGACTTAGATAATACCCTTGCACATGATCACACTGCATTTTTTGTAACAGCTCTAGCGATCCTAATGTTTCAACCCCTTCGGCTACGACAGAGAAGCCAAGCTGATGACCTAAGGTAATTGTGGATTCAACAATAAACTGATCCTTTTCAGATTCATCAAGTTTAAGAATAAAACATTTATCTAATTTCAGCTCGTCAATAGGTAACATTTTCAAGCGCCCTAGCGATGTTTGCCCAACCCCATAATCATCAAGAGATATTTTGACACCGATCGCTTTAAGATTCTCCAGCGCGTGAATGCCCTTTTCTTCATTTTCAATCATATCGCGCTCTGTTAATTCAATCGTGATAAGCGCAGGTGCAACTGAAAACTGTTTTAAAGTACGAATTAAATTGGAGTGAAAGCCGGGATAAGCGATATCTTGGGCTGAAACATTAATTGCAGCTTGCATATAAATGCCTTGCTGTTGCCAAAGTCCGACCTGTGCTATTACTGTTTTTACCACCCAACCGGTAAGGTCAACAATTAATCCCGATTGTTCAGCTAGGTCAATAAATAGCTCCGGCGATACCCAACTACCATCCTTGCGTTGCCAACGAATAAGCGATTCCACTTTATTGATTTGTTGTGTAGCGATATGTAATTTAGGCTGATAAGTCATAAACAATTGACCATCGTCATCATTAATCGCTTGCTTGAGCTCATCGATCATAATGAGCCTATCAAGATGCGCTTCATCCTCTCCAGGCAGGTAATAATGAATATTTTCATGAGCACTTGCGGCACTATCCACAGCAATCAATACCCGACGCATTAAATCATCCGCTTGTAACCCTTGCGAAGGATACTCCACCACACCAGCACTAAAACGTAAATTGATTTTAAGCTTTTGAATAGTATAACCAGCTTGTAACTGCGCCATTAACCCGACTATGCCACTTTTAAGATTACGCCCTGCACTACTAGGAAACGCGGTTAAAAATTCATCACCACCAATACGTGCATGTAAACCACCAAACTCATCTGAAAACTCAGCAATACGTAAAGCTACAGCTTTTAAGCAGTCATCGCCAATACGAGCTCCTAGCTTATCGTTAATATGCCTAAGGCCACGAATATCAATTGCCACTAAGGTATATTCTTGGTCTTGTTGAAGATTTTCGCTCAACACTTCCAGCATTGCAGAACGATTATAAAAACCAGTTAAAGAATCATGCTTTGCAGCAAAGCTAATTTGTTGTTCACGCTCTTGGATATCATTACCCATGTTTTTAAAAGCATCAATTAATGTAGCTATTTCATTGCTTTGCTTTTTGCTCATCGCGTCAACACTGTAGTTTCCTCGGGCAAACTGCCGCGCTAAAGTCACTAATTGTGATAATGGCATGGTTAAGTTTTTGGCCAATAAACTACTGGTAATAACACCGATAAAAATCGTTAAAGACGCAAGAATGACTAGCGTGTAAAACAATCGCTCAAATTCACTGTAACTCTGCGTTAGATCAGCACTCAGTAATACATTAACGGGATGATCGTCAAGGGAAGGTAGGTGTACATCGCGATTGCGATATACCAGTTGTTCACCAAAAATTCGTTGCGTGGTTGTTTTATGAAAATATTCAGTCGGAATAAACGGCGTCGGGCGCTCTAACAAAGAGCTTTTAACCAAATTATCGCTGTTAGCAATAAAGCTTACATCCATACCGGTTAAGTTTTTTAGCTCAACCGCAACCTTATCATCAATTTTAAAGCCGACTAAACTGTGCGCGATAGTACGTGGGGCTTTAATAGGTAATAAAATAACCTGATATAGCTCATTATTTAGCACAACAAAGCTAGATTGCTCGGTATTGTTGAGCAACTCACTCATTAACGCTTGTAAATTATTATCAAAGTCTTGTTGTCGATTAGTTGATACCAACTTACCTGATAAGTCCAATAACAACATTAAATCAGCATTAATTCGCTGACTATGATTATACAATACGCTACTAATCGTATTTGCATCCTTAGTGGCAACCGCTTGTTTAAAACCAAAATCAGCAGTCAATACTTTTGCAGCTGTGAGCAATAAACTTTCTTTCGACGCTAAGTACTGCTTATAGACATTTTCAGCCACATTAATATCTTGGGTGACCTTTTTTTCATTAAATTGACTAGTCGACCACCAGAAACTAAATAAGCTCATAACTGTAGTTAATAACACTAAGCCTACACATAAAATAGTTATGCGATTTTTTAAACTATTAGTCATTCCCACCCTTAAACTTACTACCAAAAGTATTACGTGGCTTAGGCTCAGTTGTTTGCAGTGTTACTTGTAAACTATGAGGCGAATTTACAGCTAACGTTAGCGACTGCTTTTCTTCAAGTGTGTTCTTTTGTAAAGAATGCCAAAGAGTTAGCTGTACTGGCAAAGTTAGGCCACTTAGTTGCACATTTCCACGCTCATCACTTTGATAAACATCAGCGCTTTTTGCAACATAAATATACCCTAGCATAGAGTCATGGATATTACAGCCAAGCACCACAACCCCTTGATTTTCAAATGTAATCGGATTTTCTGGTTGCCCTGAATATAACTTTAACTGAAATGGTTTAGCTTCAGAGAAAGAATACACGTGGTGGCGAATATTATCGCTATTAGGAAAGTTCACTTGCTGCCCTTGATGAGCAATCAAAAGTGTTGGTGAAAACTGCTTATCTACTTGATCCATTATCAGTACAGGTAACTGCTGCGATAATTTTTTATTGCTTTTGCTAGCAATTTCTACAACTGCATTGGTGAGAGGCTGCCCATATTGATCAACGATATTGAGCGTAACATCTTGTGCATAACCTTTACTTGCAAGCGCCATTGCGAAAAGAGTTATAACGCTTTTTGTTACCATTACTTGCAATCTCATTTGGTCATCCCCTGTTGTGCGAACACTAACATATGAGTATCTCTAATTAATCTTAGGTTAAGTTAATTAGAGACTGACTCCAAATGCAAGAATAAAAGCCCAGTTACACTAAATAATAGGAAAACTTAAGGCTTTTAAACAACAGCAAGCAAATAACTAGTGACTAAAGCTTGGAAATCAAGCCATATTGTTGATCCAAAATAGTTATAACCTCTGCGCGAGGATCTGTTGGAATAGCGATATCGTAGCCAACTATTTTACTGGCAATGCCAACATATGTTTCTGACACAGATAACATAACTGATTCAGGCAGTATGTAATCTTTAGCAAGTTGCTCTCGCTCAGGCATACGGTCTTTATTCAGTAACACATCGCTATCAGGTACATTACTAATTAATAATTGGCGGAACCCCTCTTTAGAGTTCTCAACAATTTTTCCATCACGATACGCAGCACCATCCCAAATGCGCGATGAATCAGGCGTACCGACTTCATCGATGTAGATAAGTTTATCTGTACCATCAATATCTTCTACATACCCAAACTCAAACTTTGTATCGACGAAGATTTGATCCAATTTAGCCAGCTCAGCGCTAATTAAGGTAAAACCTTCAACAAGAAGTTTTTCGTATTGCGTAACATCATCTTCAGACTTAAAGTTAAACACAGTTAAGTTATTAGTGATATTGTCACGAGTAATATTTACATCATCCACAGCAGGAATATCTGCAACGCCAGTAATAATACCTTTCGTTGATGGCGTAATTAACACATCATCTAACTGCTGATTAGCGGTTAAGCCTTCAGGTAATTCTAAACCACAAAAATTACGAACACCTTTGCTGTAATCACGCCACATGCTGCCAGTTATATATTGACGAGCAATTGCCTCTACTTTCACAGTACTGGCTTTACGAACAATCCATACATACGGATGTGGAATATCAACAATATGATTGCCCGCCAGACCTGCTTGATCAAATAGCTTAAACCAATGCGATGCAACAGTATTTAACGCAATACCTTTGCCTGGTACACCATTTAGGCCATTTTCACCTTGCCAAATACAATCAAAGGCAGAGATACGATCGGAAATTACCATAATAGCCAGCTCAGTACCTTTAGGTACTTGATAGCCTTTTTCGCTGATCAAACGTGCGCTGTCTTCGTCTGTTAACCAATAAACTGAACGTACTTTGCCACTGTGAACGGGGCCCTTAGTGCGTATTGGTAAGTCATCGTTTACGTCTAAAACTTTATAGCTAGTCATGCTATCTCCGAGTATATGGCACGCCCTGTAAGGGCGATTGTATGGGTATGGGGTTATAAGCCGCTAATAATAATCGAGACCGGGGGAAATCACAATTAAAGCACTATGTGATTTAACGCAGTTTAGTTGGTATTTTATTATACACGTTATAAGATAACATCAAAATCCAGTAGTAATTTACGTGATGATTAATATACAGCAGCTAAGTTTTAAATGGCAAAAACAACAAGTCAAACCCACTTTAGCAATTGCAACACTTAGCATTGCTAAAGGCGAACATGTGTTTTTACATGGCCCTAGCGGCTGTGGTAAATCCACTTTATTATCGTTACTTGCAGGCATTAACCGCCCTACATCAGGCCAACTGAGTATTTTAGGCTGTGAACTGGGTCAATTAAGTAAAAGTAAATGCGATAAGTTTCGCGCTGAGCATATTGGGTATATCTTTCAAAATTTTAATTTACTTCCTTACCTATCACCGATTGATAATGTCACATTAGGTTGCCAATTTTCAAAACCACGGCAAAAAAAAGCATTAATCAATAGTCCAACCCTTAATCAAGAGGCCTCAAGGCTATTAAATGCACTGGGCTTAGACGAGCAATTACATCAACAAAATGTCGCTAGTTTGAGTATTGGCCAGCAACAGCGAGTCGCGGCGGCGCGCGCCTTTATTGGCAGCCCAGAATTGATAATTGCCGATGAGCCAACGTCTGCTCTTGATGCAAACAATCGCCAGTCCTTTATCAACTTACTTTTTACACAAGCAAACGAAGCGAATAGCACCTTACTTTTTGTCAGCCATGATACAAGCTTACAACCGCTTTTTAATCGCAACATTGATTTACTGTCGCTACAGGAGCAAGGTAAATGATCCTCTTAAAACTTGCTATTAGTAGCTTATATAATCGCCGCGCCAGTGCATTCTTAACTCTGTTTACTATTGCTGTTAGTGTCATGTTATTGCTGAGTATTGAGCGAGTGCGGGTTGATGCCAAAAGTAGTTTTAGTAATACCATTTCTGGTACTGATCTAATTGTTGGCGCTCGTACCGGAGATATACAGCTGTTATTGTCTTCGGTTTTTCGCATTGGTCATGCTAATAATGGCGTTGGCTGGCAAAGCTACCAATATATAAAACAGCAACGCGGCGTCAACTGGACCATTCCGCTATCACTAGGGGACAGCCATAAAGGCCAAGCGGTACTGGGCACTTCTGCTGATTATTTTCAACATTATAAATTTGCTAAAAAGCAGCAGCTTAGTTTTAGCCAAGGCCGCGCCTTCGCCCATTTAAATGAAGTTGTACTGGGCGCGCAGGTAGCAGCAAAGCTAGGCTATTCGCTGGGTGATAGTATCGTTATTTCACACGGTATGGGTAATACCAGCTTTCATCATCATGATGATAATCCCTTCACTGTGGTGGGCATTTTAGATGCGACAGGCACGCCAGTTGATAAAACCCTACATATTCCATTAGCGGCTATTGAACTGATCCACAGCGGTAACCATACCAGCCATGAACATGAACAGCATGATGATCTAACAGGCGAACCTAAGCAAATCACCGCGTTTTTAGTGGGTTTTGATTCTCCGCTTTATACGTTACAAGTTAGGCGCAATATTAATCAGTACAAACCTGAAGCGTTGCTTGCCATCATGCCTGGTGTAACTTTGCGTGAGCTATGGGAAATGCTGACAATTGTTGAAAAAATCTTGTTGCTGTTTTCTATCGTAGTAGTACTCGTGAGCCTGCTAGGCATGCTAACGACCCTATTGGCCAGCCTTAACCAACGCCGCCGCGAATTGGCCATTTTACGCTCTGTCGGTGCGCGTCCTTGGCATTTATTCACATTGATCAGCATAGAATCACTACTGATAACCTTTTTAGGTTGCCTAGTAGGTTGTGGGTTATTTTATTTATTAATGTCTCTTGCCACAGGTTACTTGCAAAGTAATGCCGGCATCACAATCACCATTGCGATGCTATCGAGCTATGAACTGGTATTGATCGGCGCTATTATGGCGGCCGGCTTTATCGTTGGTTTGATACCAGCCACCCGCGCCTATTTTTACTCATTGTCTGATGGCATGAGCATTAAAATTTAAGAGGAATATCATGCAGTACTTTCAAAAGCTCAGTTTGCTTTGCTTAGTTATTTTTAGCTTTGGTTATAATTTTAGTAGTTATGCCAATGAACCAAAAGAAATTTTTTGGGAAGATTTAATTCCTAAGGGACATGTACAAATAGATACTCAAGATCAAGCTAGCCATGAAGGTACAGAGCAAAATTGGGTGCAACCTGATCTAGATGCACCAATTGTTAAGGAACTCAATGGCCAATCAGTCAGCTTACCTGGGTTTGTAGTACCTCTTGAAGGTGACAGCGAAATGATTACTGAGTTTTTATTAGTGCCTTACTTTGGTGCTTGCATCCACGTGCCACCACCACCACCGAATCAAATTGTTCATGTGACAATTAAAGGCGGCGTGCCAATTGAAAGTTTGTACGATGCCATAGTAGTTACCGGCGTCATCAGCACTGAAACCTGGAGTGGCGACATTGCACAAGTGGGCTATAAAATGACAGCCGTCGGCGTTGCACCGTTTGAGCTGTAACTCAGATACATACCTCAGGCGTGTTGTTCCCAGTGCTGCAAATAGCAGCTCTCAAGTGCAACATGCCTTAACTTATTTTTGGCATTGACTACAGTACACTGTACTACGTTGCCCTAAACGAATTTCTGTTAATGCTTTCTTACATACCATACATGGCTCACCTTTGCGGCCATAAACTAATAACTGTTGTGCAAAGTAACCTGGTTTACCATCACTTTGGGCAAAGTCTTTTAATGTCGTGCCACCTTGGGTGATAGCCGCAGCCAAAGTATCTTTAATAATAGGGATTAATTGCTGATAGCGCGCTTGTGATACTTTTCCTGCTTCACGTTTTGGATGAATACCGGCCTTAAAAAGAGACTCGTTAGCGTAAATATTACCCACACCAACCACCACAGCGTTATCCATAATAAATTGTTTGATTGGCACTTTCTTATTTCGTGACTGCTCATATACGCGCTTAGCAGTAAATTCATCAGTGAGTGGCTCAGGGCCCAGTTTGCTCAGTAAGCTATGGCATTCGCCGGGCGCTTGCCATAAACAACAACCAAATCGGCGTGGGTCATTTAGTCTAAGAGCTTTACCGTTGGCAAATATAAACTCGATATGATCATGCTTTTTTAATGGCTCATTTTGTTCAACAACTCGTAAATTACCCGACATACCTAAATGCAAAATAATGCTGCCCAGTTCACACTCAAGTAGCAAATACTTTGCCCTACGCTCAACAGCTAACACAGCTAAGTTAGCGATTTTGTACACATCATCAGGCACAGGCCAACGCATATTCGGATTATGAATATTCACCTTTGTAACTGTTTGCTGCAAAATATGTGGGGTGATCCCCATTCGGCTAACTTCAACCTCTGGTAATTCAGGCATACTATTTAGGCTCACTTTGTGAAAAATTAAAACTAGGGAATAAACGCTGCGCAGTTGCTTTATCAAGTGATAACACGCGCTGGTTGCTTTTATCTAATAAATAATAGCCTTGTGGTGCGCTATATAATTGATACAACCAAGGAAGTTGCTCGCCTGCCAACCATACGGTTGCTACAGTCAAAGCTGAGGTATTATGGAATGCTTGCTGATTATCAGCGACCGACAATTGCATGCTCTGCCATTCATTTACTAATGCCACAAGGTTTGCTGTTGTTGCTTGCCAAAAACTAGCAGGTGCATTATTGATTAATGCAGTGGCGCGCCAAGAAGTGCCTATGCGCTCTATTTTTTGATCGGGAAACTCTAGAGCTAAAATAAAGTTTTGCGCTGGCAATACACTTTGCACACTAGATTGTTCTGAACCACTGTTGAGTTTTGTATGTAATCCATTAAAAAAGAAAATCATCAACAGCATGGAAAAAATAACCACATTATTCCAGCCCCTGCGACCTAACTGCATTTGAGTTCTTCCTAAAAGATTCAATTAGTTAAAGTGTAACCAAAAACATATAAAAATGGCAGTTGAATTTTTTAACTACTGTTAAGACTGAATATTACAAAAAATCACCAACGCGAATGTGTCAAAGTTAAATTACTTTGCTAAAATACGGCAAAATTTAAGGAGTTCCGTCATGTCAATGTATGTAGTGGGTCATAAAATCCCAGATTCAGATTCTATTTGTGGTGCAATCGCACTCGCATATTTGAAAAACCAAATCGAAGAACCAGCAATTCCAACTCGTCTTGGTGAAATATCACCTGAAACGCAGTTTATTCTTGATAAATTCGGCTTTGAAGCACCAGAGCTAAAATTAAGTTATGCCGGTGAAGATGTTTACATCGTTGACCATACCGAAAAAACGCAAGCACCTGATGATATCGATCAAGCTCGCGTTGTTGGCGTTGTTGATCACCATAAACTAGGCGATTTAACCAGCTCTACACCTCTTGAATGCTGGATCCGCCCTGTTGGCTGCTCAAACACGATCATTAAAATGATGTATGACTTCTACAATGTTGAAATTCCAAAAGACATTGCAGGCATCATGATGTGTGCAATTTTAAGTGATACGGTTATTTTCAAATCACCAACCTGCACCACAGCTGATATTAAATGTGTTGAAGCGCTTGCTGAAATTGCCGGCATCGAGGACTTTAAAGAATTAGGCATGGATATGTTCCGTGTTAAGTCAGCGGTTGAGAATACTCCAGCGCGTGATTTAGTAATGCGTGATTTTAAAGACTTCAACATGAACGGTAAACTAGTTGGTATTGGTCAATTAGAAGTTATCGATCTAGCGGTATTTGATGATATTAAAGCAGACCTTGAAGCTGATATTGCTAAGCTTAAAGAAGAAGGTGGACGCCACTCGGTATTCTTATTACTTACCGACATCATGAAAGAAGGCTCACAAATGCTGATCGTATCTGACGATGCAACACTAGTTGAAACTGCTTATGGTGCAACGCCCAAAGACGGAAAAGTATGGCTAGACGGCGTACTGAGCCGTAAAAAGCAAGTAGTACCACCACTGCAAGATGCATTTGCAAAGCTTTAACGTGCTAGGTGCTAGGTGCTAGGTGCTAGGTGCTAGGTGCTAG